>JAUNBT010000017.1 GCA_030526985.1 Lachnospiraceae bacterium
ATAGGAATAAGATGACCTTCTCTCTGAATGACAAAATCAATTTCCGCACCTCTTTTGGATTCCCAATAATACGTCCGATATCCATTTATCATTAACTGTACCTGGACATAATTTTCTGTCATTCCCCCCTTGAAATCATTTAATTCCTCGACCATATAAAGGACATCATTTGCATCCAAATCCTTTCGTGCACACAACAAACCCAAATCTGATACATAGATTTTAAACGCATCGATATCCTTATAATTTTCTAACGGTTTTTTTATCTGTTCCACTTTGTATATCTGTGAAACAATTCCCGATAGAGACAGCCATTCAATTGCATTTTCAAATTCAGCGGCTCTTCCGCCTTTTTTTATCAGTTTATACTGAAAACGAGTATTTTTCTTCGATAACTGTACCGTAATATTGTCATAAGTAAGACGTGTTTTCTTTATTTCGTTCGAAGTATTATACTTGCTCATATCATTTAAATAACTTGCCAAAATGGTATCCTGCGTATGACGGACAAGGATATAATCTTTCGTCTCCTTATATTGTAATACGCATTCTGGCATTCCACCGACAACAAGATAGGTTCGATATAGTTTCATCGCAGCTTCGTGTAGGGCAGCGGGCATGGGCGTGTTCGTCTCAAAGCATCTTCTTATCTGTTCTACCAATGTCTTTTCTCCCAGTTCCAGCAAAAACTCTTCCATATCCATAGGATACAGGGTTTTCATATCAACCTTTCCCACAGGAAAAGAATACTTTCCACGGCTGACTGCAACTCCTAACAAGCTTCCTGCCGCAATGATATGATAATCCGGTTCATCTTCACAAAAATATTTTAAGGAGGTCAATGCTCTCTCACATAGCTGTACTTCATCAAATATAATTAAAGTCTTTTCTCTTACAATTGTCCGCCCTGCAATATGGGATAAAATAGGGACCAAATAATCCGGACTAATATTTTCATCAAATGTTTCATTCAATCTTGGATTTGTCTCAAAATTAAAATATGCAACATTTTCATAATGAGTTCGTCCAAACTCCAATGCAGAATACGTCTTACCAACTTGCCTTGCACCCTGTAAAATCAACGGTTTCCTATGATTGCTCTTCTTCCATTCTTCTAAAAAACTCATAATCTTCCGATACATCAGATAACCCCCTTCTTTTTTGTATTATCATAGCAAAAGTTCGTGTAAATTTCAATGATTTATGTAATCATTTTTGCATTAATTTACACGAACTTTTTTTATTTTTTTACATTGAATGTACAACATGTATTTGAAATTCCCTTTTCTGCCTCATCATAGAAACAAAAATTCCAATATTTGCTTCCTTGCTACTCGACAATATGCAGCACATTGAGCAGCATAATCCAGGCAAGTCCATAGTAAGTAATTACCGCTACCAAGTCATTCACTGTTGTAATCAAAGGACCGGACGCAACCGCCGGATCTACCTTGATTTTGTGGAAAAACATCGGAATTACCGTTCCCGTACAGCTTGAAATCATCATTGCAAGCAACAATGCCAGACCAATACAGGCTGATACTGCAAAGGAAAACAACAGGGTTCTCGCTTTTATAAAATAAATATAGAGTCCAATGAACAAAAAGGAAATCAACCCCAGAAGCAGACCGTTAAAAAATCCCACCTTCATCTCTTTAAAAACCAGCCCTGCCTTTTGTCCTCCCGTCAGGTTCTCATCCATCAGTACACGGATTGTCACAGCCAGCGACTGGGTTCCTGCATTTCCGGACATATCTAAAATCAAGGACTGGAATGCCACAATCATAGTCAGCTCTGACATAACACCTTCAAAGACACCTACCACTGAAGAAACAAGCAGTCCCAATACAAGCAGTACAATCAGCCATGGCATTCTCTTTTTCATACTTTCAAATAAGGGTTCTTTTAAATCCTCCTCCGCAGTCAAACCAGCCAGTCTGGCGTAGTCTTCACCCATCTCGTCATCGACTACCTGAATGGTATCCTGGGATGTGATAACTCCAATGATATGCTTCTCTTTATCTAAAATAGTAATAGAATCTTCCGAGTACTCCTTAATGTCCTCGATACAATCATCAATCAGCTCATGACCATAGACATAAGGATAGGAAGTCACAATCAGGGATTCTAAACTGGTTCCCTGCCTAGCGATGATCAAATCCGTAAGATCAATTGCGCCATAAAAAATATCATCTTCATCCGTGACATAGATTTTTGATATATTATCGTTATCAGCCGCCTGCTGTATCATGGAATGCATTGCCTGCTTAATCGTCAAGTTTGATTTAATAACCACATAGTTCGTGGTCATCCGGCTACCAATCTCATCTTCATCGAAGGAAGCAATCAAAGCAATATCTCTTCTGGACTCATCATCCAAAAGAGCAATCAGGGCATTTCTCTTCTCCTTGTCCTGTTGCCGCAAAAGATCCACCGCTTTATCTGCATCCATGTGCAAAATAATATCCGCCGTCTCCTTCACATCCAAATCTTTCAGATATTCGGCAGCCTCTTCCTCATCCACATACTCAAAAATATCCGACAGCATATCCGAATCCATCAAATGATACAGCTGCTTTCTCTCTGAAGCAGTCATATTCTCCAATGCCGCCGCAATATCATTCTCATGGTAATCTTCCAGCCGGTCTTTCATCTCAGCCGCAGATAGATTACTTCTGACAATCTCTATAATCTCTGCTTCATAATCCGGACGCTCTAACTTTTCGTCCACCTCTGTCTCATTGGGTCTGCTATCTTCCATATACATCTCTTCCGCTTCTTTATCCTTGCGTTCCATAAAAGCCACCCCGTTTTCTATTTTTGCTTTCTATTTTCATTCTCTTTCTCTATTGTAACAAATCGCTGGTGTTATGGCTAGCGTAGTTATGTAATTTTTTCACAACTGTAAAATGATATGATGTTGAGGACAAACGTATTTGACTCCATGATACACTCACTAGAATTTCTACGGACTAGATTTAAGAAACTGGAAGATAGTCCGTAAAAAGCAAAGCAAGACAAGTGTCCCGTAAGAATTTTACGGACTAAATCAGGAAATAATAGAATACAAGCCGTAGAAAGCAATAAAGAGACAAGTATCGGGTAAAGATTTTACGGACTAAATCAGAAAATAATAAGATGCAGTCCGTAAAAACTAATGAAAAGGCAAGTATCGAACATAATTTTTACGGACTAAATCACAAACAAAAGAGAAATAGTCCGTAAAAACACCCTTGCGGCTCGTTATACAATGCAAAAACTACGTACTGTATCAGGAAAATTCTAATCTAGTCCGTAACATTTCTAAAACTCATGGATTTAGTGTTCCCACTTTTCAGATTACCTTCATCTAGAGTCAACAGATGGCCAGTCAATATCCGTCCTTCCATAAAATCTGTCATTATTTTTCAACAATTCTTCAAAACTGACCGGACGGTAATCATTCACATCCACCGTGCAGTTTAAAGCGCAGGGAAGCTTGTCCAGAATATACTTATAAGCATCATTTGTCCTACTGGCATGGATATGTCCATGAATCAGCCAGGTCGATCCTTCCAGTGAGTGTTTCGCATATCTACTGCCTGTCCATTCCATCAAAGGATAATGGCATAGAGTAAAAGTCTTCTTATCTCTTTTTAAAATTTCCATGTGACTGACGCTCTCAAAATACTTTTCCAGCTTGCAGTTTTGCATCCACATGGTATCATGATTGCCAATAATCAAATGTTTTCTTCCCTTCATCTGTTTCAGATAATGGTCGGCACCTAATTCTGCTCTATAAGAAAAATCCCCACAAATCCAAACATCATCGTCTGCATCAACATGTTCATTCCATTGTTTTATGATATAGTCATCCATCTCTTCAATTGATGTAAACCCAGTCCGACTCATTTTAATAATATTTTTGTGACCTAAATGTAAATCACTGGTATACTTATCCAATCGTCTCCACTCCTTTCTCTTAACAACTGCACAATTTCCGCATATATAAATAGTATCACTTTATTTTGCCAAATGACAGCCTTATTTCACTTTATCAAATTTGCCAAAAAAATAAAATATACCCTTGACTTCCATTCCTGCAAGTGATATACTGTCTATAGTGTTTAGAGAGTTAGTTGATTCACATGTCCTGTAAGTCATCACCCTTGATACTTACAATGATATGTGTTTTTTTTGTCTTCGGATATGACAATTCGTTCTGATTACAATATATATCCTCTGAATACAGATCTATTAATTTTATTTTCATTTATTTAAGGAGGTATCTTTTCATGAACAAAGGTACAGTAAAATGGTTTAACTCAACTAAAGGATTCGGATTCATCACTAACGAGGCTGATGGCAAGGATGTATTCGTACACTTCACAGGAATCGCTGGCAATGGCTTCAAATCCCTTGAGGATGGTCAGGACGTAACTTTTGATATGGAAGAAGGAAACAGAGGAATGCAGGCAGTTAACGTAGTTGTTTGCTAATTTCTTCCAAATCATTTCTATTATATATCTATTTTGGTAGATGGTATTATAGTTAAGAAAAGGCTGTTAGGAATATTCCTGACAGCCTCTTTTATTTCCCTGTTTTTCTAAATGAAAAACGAGAAAATCAAAAAAATCTTCTCGTTCTCTTATTCGTATACATAGATGCCAGCCGTACACTTTCTAATGTCTGCTCACCCTGCATGTTCTCTCGCTCTTCTGCCGTCAGATTATCCTCATAGACCTTCTCTACTTCTTCAGAAAAACGCTGTTTCGACAATCTTCTCGCCGAATTTCTTGCACAGGAAGACATCTTACGAAGTTTTCTTGTATTAGATAAGATATCTGTAATCTGCCAGCAAAAATCCCATACATCATCATATTGATACCCATTATAGCCATCTTTTAAAATCCCAGTCAAACAATCATCCCTCTTACACACACAGGGTAGGCCACTTGCAAGTGCCTCCGCATAAGTAAGTCCCTGGGTTTCCGTAGTAGAGCTGCACACAAAAACATCTCCCAAATGATAGTAATTTGCCACCTGATCCTTTGGAACCATCCCTGTCATATAAACACGATCCAACAAGCCAAGCTCTCTAATCTCATCTTCAATCTCCGCCCTATAAGGACCATCTCCAACCAGCAAAAGCACAATATCCTTTCGTTGAAGCTGCTTATAAAATCTCAGAAGCTCCGAAATATTCTTCTCCTGAGCTAATCTTCCCACAAAAATAAGAATCTTCTTATCCTCTGGAATCCCTAACTCCCTCTTCATCTGCTTCTTCTTATCCTCCGGCATATCCCAACTGAAATTAGTTGTATCTATCCCTGTCGGTATCGTATAAATCTCCTTCTTCACTCCATAACGCTCCAAAAGGTTCTTCACCTTCTCCGTCGGTGCAATCACCGCCTGCGTCCCATTCAAAATCTTTCTGGAATAAAGTTTTACAATCTTCTTTCCTATCTTCCTCTTAATAAACAAATATTGATAATCTTCATAAATAGTATGATAAGTATGAACAATCGGTGCCCCAGTCTTCTTCGCAATATGATGAGCAAACAAAAAACTGGAAAATTCACACTGCGAATGAATCACATCCGGTTTCCACCGCACCAATTCCTTCACATACCGGCTCCGAATCAAAAAAGCAACCCTAGCCTGCGGATAAATCCTCCGAACATCCCAGGAAGAAATATAATACACTTCATCTTTTTTATAAGAAAAATGATTCTGTGACAAAGTAAGAATCCGAACATCATGTCCATCCTTCAAAAGCTCTTCTTTCAAATTCAAAACCGAAACAACAACCCCATTGACCACAGGTTCATACCAATCCGTCGTAATTAAAACTTTCATATCATCATCACCTGTCATCCTTTCAACTCCTTCTATTTTATAGTGAAACCCCAAAAGAATCAAGCAAAATATCCTTACAATCCCCTTACTATCCCACTATCAGTCTGTGCAAATACATCTAACCCCATGTAAGTACGCGCAATCCTATCTAAGTCCGTGCAAGTACATGTAGTTCTGTGGCCCCCACCATAGTCAGCTAAAACAAATAAATTAAGTCCGCATTTGCCGGAGCTTCTAGAAACACTAAGGCGTCGGAATTTTGCGTTGTGGAAACAAATTATACTGTCTGAACGAAGTGAGTTTATAATTTGTTTCCACGCATTTAGCAAAATTCCGACGCCTTAGTGTTTCTTAAGCTCCAAACCGCGGACTTAATTTATTTGTTTTAGCGTCTCTCCTATCCCTTCCCCATAAGTAGGATGCGGATGAATAATCGCCTTCATATCCTCCACCGTCATCCCTTTCTGGATGGCAAGTGTAAATTCATTAATCATATCGGTCGCTCTGGCGCACATCATATTGGCACCAATTATTTTTCTGGATTCCACCTCATAAAGTACCTTAATAAAACTTCTCTTCTCCCTTGAAATAATTGACTTTCCATTTGCACTCATCAAATATTTCGTCTCTTTTGCCTGAATACCAGCTTCCTTTGCCTGATCTGCATTCATTCCTATGGAAGCAATTTCTGGACTTGTGTAAATACAGGAAGGTACAAGTGAAAGATCAATTTCACATGGATGTCCAAACATATGGGAAACTGCCCGAATTCCCTGTGCAGTAGCCACATGTGCCAATTGAATATTTCCATAAACAACATCCCCGATTACATAGATACCGTCCACATCTGTTTTCAGATTCCCATCAACCACAACGGCGCCTCTTTCCGTCTTTACCAGAGGTTCTCCTTCAAAAAGTCCATTGATATTAGCTCTTCTTCCAATGGCAACTAACACGCCATCTCCTTCGGCAGCCATCTCTTTTCCTTTTTCCGTATATACTACAGAAAGTCCTTTCTCTGTCTTTTCTACTTTAGAAACCATTGCCTGCGTATGAATATCAATTCCCTGTTTTTTCATAATCATCGCTAAATTACGGGAAATCTCTTTATCCATGTTCGGAAGAATCTGTTTCATTGCCTCAACAATCGTTACCTTTGTACCGAGTGCCGCGTAAACACTTGCAATCTCAATGCCAATAACACCACCGCCAATAATAATAAGATGATCAAATTCTCTGCCTTCTCCATCGAGAATCGCATCACTGTTTACCACTCCCGGAAGATCCAATCCCGGAATCGGTGGTGCTGAAGGTACAGAGCCGGTTGCAATCAAAATATTTTCTGTCTCAAGTGAAATGGTCTCCTCATTTGTCTTTACCGTCACATGACCAGGGGCTGTAATCATGCCCTCGCCCTGATAATAATCCACTTTGAACATCTTAAAAAGCTGCATAATACCAGATTGCAAAGATTCTACAACATTTCTCTTTCTCTCATGAAGCATCTGAAAATCTACGCTGACTTCTCCTGCTTTGATTCCTATTTCGCTGCAATTTTTGAATTCTTCTAAAAGATGGGTGGTATGCATCATTGCTTTGGTCGGAATACAACCTCTGTTAAGACAAGTTCCTCCGATCTGTGCATTTTCAATTACTGCCGCTTTTTTTCCAAGTTTTCCTGCTTCAATGGCAGCCTCGTAGCCGCCAGGACCGCCTCCAATTACGATAACATCATAAACCTGACTCATAATGCTTATCTCCTTTTCTCTTTTTTTACATCCTTTTGTAACAATGGACCTGTCTGTTTTGATCCAGGCAGGTCCGTCTTTTTTGGCTTTTATAATTCCTGTTCTTTCAAAAGAGCAATCATATCTTTTATCATCTGCTTTTGCACTTCATTTTCCAGAGCAAGGTTTTCAAGTTTTTCAATCATATCCTGCTGCCGGAATGGAATCTTCTTTAATGCATCCATCCATTTTAATAGAAAGGTCTCTTCCATTGCATCAGAATAAATCTTAACATCTACAATATTCCCTTTTTCCACCTGAAGCTGCAAATCAATATCGCCCCATTCAAATCGTTTCGAACAGGAAAATGTAAATGGCAGATGATTTCCATACTTCCACTCTTTGCTGCCAAAGAACTGGGTTCTCTCTTCTAATTCTTTCTTCGGCAGGCTGTCGATTGGAATTTCTTCCGCTTTCAGTCCATAGACTTTTTCAAAAGCTTCAATCAATTTTTCTGTCATCAATTCCACTGTAATATCCGGACAGTATTCGCAAAGATTAGTCACTCTGGACTTTACAGAAGAGACTCCCTTTGCCTTTAATTTGTCCGTAGATACATTCAAATATTGGGACAAATTCTCCATATCGACACGAAGAAGCAGAGTTCCATGATGATAACACTTCTTCTCTGTCTTGTAAAATGCGTTACCGGAAAACTTTCTGCCTTCCACAGTAATATCATTTCGTCCTGTTTTCTCTGCACAAATTCCAAGGAATCGGCATGCCTCAACAATAACCTTTAACTGTCTGTCTACATCATAATCTTCTTCCGGCACTAAAAATGTAAAATTTAAATTGCCCAAATCATGAAAAACGGCGCCGCCGCCAGAAAGACGGCGGGCCAAAAAGCCCCCGTCTCCTTCCAGCTTTGTCACCTTACACTCTTTCCAGCAGTTTTGGTTACGGCCAATTACAATCGTGTGGCGGTTCTGCCACAAATATAAAACACAACTTCCCGGTTTTGTATTCTTAAGCAAATACTCTTCCAGTGCAATATTTTTATATGGATTTGTCTCTTTTGTAACAACATACTGAATTTTTTGAATCATATTTTAATTATGCCTCATATTTTAAGATTGGTTTTCTTGCTGCTTTTACCTCATCTAAACGTCCAACCGGTGTTGTCTTAGGACACTGGTGAAGGGACTCCGGATCCTCCATTGCTGTCTGATAAATGTTTTTAAATACCTCCACAGCATGATCCAGGGTTGCCTTGCTCTCTGTCTCTGTCGGTTCAATCATCAGTGCTTCATGTACAATCAGAGGGAAGTACATGGTCGGCGGATGGATTCCATTATCCAGAAGCATTTTTGCAACATCTAAGGCAGATACGTCCTTATCATGATGAAGTTTTTCTAAGGTCATAACAAATTCATGCATACAGATTCCCTCGTATGCCATGTCATAAGTATCCTTTAAGCAGACACGCATATAGTTCGCGTTCAATACTGCGTTGGTGCTGGCTTCCGGAATTCCTTCCTTTCCAAGAGTCTTAATATAAGCCAAAGCTTTTACTGCCACAAGGAAATTGCCATAAAATTCTTTTACCCGTCCAATTGTATTTGCCGGTTTTACAAAGGTAAGACCATCTTCGCCTTCTTCTACATAATCGTTTGGAAGGAAAGGTTTTAAGAATTCTTTACATCCAACTGTACCTGCTCCCGGGCCGCCGCCACCATGAGGGGTAGAGAATGTTTTGTGAAGATTCAGATGAATAACATCAAATCCCATATCTCCCGGACGTACAATTCCCATAACTGCATTTAAGTTTGCACCATCATAATAGCATAAACCGCCTGCTTCATGGATAATTGTTGTGATTTCCAAAATATTTTTATCAAAAATACCAACTGTATTCGGGTTAGTAAGCATCAAACCAGCCGTATCTTCGCCAACTGCATTTTTCAATGCTTCCAAGTCAACACAGCCTTCTTCATTGGAAGGTACATTGACAATATCAAAACCTGCCATTGAAGCACTTGCCGGATTTGTTCCATGGGCAGAATCAGGAACAATAATCTTTGTTCGATTTGTCTCCCCTTTCGCCATAAGGTATGCCTTGATCAATAAAAGTCCGGTGAACTCACCGTGAGCGCCGGCTGCCGGCTGCATTGTCATGCCATCCATTCCGGTAATCTCGCACAGATAGGTTTCTAACTCTTTGATCACTTCTAAACAACCCTGAACTGTATTTTCCGGCTGCAGCGGGTGAATCCCTGTAAAACCAGAAAGTCTGGCTGCTTCCTCATTAATCTGAGGATTGTATTTCATTGTACAAGAGCCAAGAGGATAAAATCCATCATTCACTCCGTGTACTCTTTTGACTAATTCTTTATAATGACGGCTGATGTCAACTTCCGCAATCTGAGGAAGGTTCCATGACTCTTTTCTCTTTTGTCCATCAGATAAGGATACTGTATCTACATCACATGGAGGAAGGATAGAACAGCCAATGCCTTCTCTGCTTTTTTCAAATATTAATTGCATGCCACAGCCCTCCTTACTGCCTCAACAAGAGCATCTATCTGTGCCTTTGTATTCTTCTCTGTCGTGCACCACAAAATTCCCTGCTCAATAGGATATCCTCCTAAAATGCCTTCCTTCTCCAATGCTTTTAATAGCTGATCTGGATTGCCTGGGCAAGTGGTTACAAATTCATGGAAATATTCTCCTGTATAAACTAAATCAATGCCTTCTATCTTTGTCAATTCTCCTGCAAGATAACATGCTTTGGAATGACACTGGGTTGCTGCATCTTCCATTCCCGTTTTTCCCATTGCAGTCATATAGGCACTGGCTGTCAGTGCACAAAGAGCCTGATTGGAACAGATATTACTGGATGCTTTTTCTCTTCTGATATGCTGCTCTCTTGCCTGCAGTGTCAGAACAAATGCTCTCTGTCCATGTACATCTTCTGTCTGTCCGACAATACGGCCAGGCAGTTTTCTCATCAATGCTTTCGATGCTGCCATATAACCAAGATATGGTCCACCAAATGCCATAGGCATTCCAAGAGGCTGTCCTTCGCCAACTGCAATGTCTGCACCGCACTCTTTTGGTGTCTTCATAACTGCCAATGCAATTGGATTACAGCCCATAATGAATTTTGCTCCGTTATCATGAACTAACTGTCCAAGTTCCTCACACTCTTCCATCTGTCCATAGAAATTCGGCTGCTGTACATAGAAACAGGCCACGCTCTTGTCCTCCAAAAGGGTTCCCAACGCGTCCATATCTGTCTTTCCATCTTTTGCAGGAACGATGATACACTCTGTACCAGCTCCCATGCAATAGGTTTTGACAGTCTCAATTACTTGAGGATGGGTTGTTGCTGAAATAACCGCCTTTGTACGCTTTCTGTCTCTGCACATTGCAACCGCTTCCGCTGCTGCAGAAGCTCCGTCATAGACTGAGGCATTGGATACATCCATGCCTGTCAGTTCACAAATCATCGTCTGATATTCAAATATGGACTGCAAAATTCCCTGGCTTACTTCTGCCTGATAAGGGGTATAGGCAGTCACAAATTCTTCTTTTGAGGTTACAGATTTTACAATCGCCGGAATATAGTGGTTGTAAGCTCCTGCTCCTCTGAAAATACTCTTAAATACAACATTTTTATCTGCCAGCTCTTCCATCTCAGATGCAACTGTGAGTTCCGATTTTCCAGAAGGAAGATCTAAATCCTCAAGTTTTACATTCGATGGAACATCAGAAAACAAATCCTCCATTGACGCAAGGCCAATGGCATTCAACATCTCTTTTCTCTCGTCGGCAGTGGATGGAACATAACTTCCCATTCTTATGCCTCCTCTTCGCACACTTTCTCATAGTCTTCGGCTGATAATAATTCTTCTTTGTCCGTAATATCTGTCACTTTTACAAACCATGCTCCGTAAGGATCTTCATTGATTTTCTCTGGAGCATCTAATAACTCTTCGTTGATTTCTGCAACTTTACCTGTTACAGGGCTGTATACATCAGATACGGCCTTAACAGACTCAACGTCAGCAAATACTTCACCTGCTGTTACCTCATCATCTACTTCAGGAAGATTAACAAATACTAAATCGCCTAATGCATCCTGTGCATAATCTGTCAGTCCGATATAAGCAGATCCATCTTCTTCCATACGTACCCATTCATGTGATTTTGCATAAAGTAATTCTTTTGGTGTGTTCATAATTAATATCCTCGCTTTCTTAAAACATTGTTATACGTTATTATTTTTCTCTCTTATAAAATGGAAGGGCTACTACTTCACATGGAATCTTTCTTCCACGAACTTCAACTTCAACAGCCGTTCCAAGTTCTGTGTAATCAATATCAAGAATTGCCATTCCAATTGCATATCCAAGATATGGACAATGGGTTCCGGATGTGGTGAATCCGATTTCTTTGCCATCTGCAAATACTTTCTGTTCTTCTCTCACGATTCCTCTTCCGGTAACTTTAAGACCAACACGTTTGCGGGTAAGTGGTCCCTTTGCTTCCATCGCTGCTTTTCCAATGAACTCTTCTTTTTTCATCTTAACTGCAAAATTAAGACCGGTTTCAAGAGGAGTGATCTCATCATTCATCTCATGTCCGTAAAGCGGCATAGCTGCTTCTAATCTTAAAGTATCTCTTGCACCAAGTCCACATGGGATAAGACCATATTCCTTGCCTGCCTCTAAAAGCATGTTCCAAAGCTTTGGTGCTTCCTCGGCCGGTCCGTAAAGTTCAAATCCAAATTCTCCTGTATAACCTGTCTGAGAAACCAGACATTTTACACCACCTACATCGACCTGTTCTTTAAAGGTATAGTATTTCATCGGGATATCGTCTTCTTTTACCAGTTTCTTTAAAATATTAAGACTCTCTGGTCCCTGAAGTGCAATCTGTGCGATACTGTCGGAAATATCCTCACACTCAACTTCTCCTGATAAATTCGCTTTTATAAAATCAAAATCTTTATGGCGATTCGCTGCGTTCACAACAATTAAATAATCATCATCGCCTTTTTTGTAAACGATAAGATCATCTACGACTCCGCCCTGCTCGTTACACATTGGGCTGTAACGTGCACTGCCAGTCTTTAAGCTTGTGTAATCATTCGTCAGAATGTGGTTTAAGTTAGCAAGTGAATCTTTCCCTTTTAATGTGACCTCACCCATATGAGACACATCAAAAAGCCCTGCTTTTTCTCTTACTGCCATATGCTCCTTAATGACACCGGTACCATACTGCACCGGGAGAAGATATCCTGCAAAAGGAACAATCTTTCCTCCTGCTTCCACATGACAATCATAAAGTGGTGTTTTTAATTCCATCTGTAAAACCTCCTTTTTCCTCGCTTTTACCTTTGCTTTGTTGTCCGCTGCGCCACCTTTCCTTCTTCTTTTTTTGTCTTTCTTATTCCTTCTCTTCCCTTTCAGATTGAAATAAGGATAAAAAAAAGAGGCGCAATGGTATCTTCCATCACACCTCTGTACATCTTAACCTGAAAGATTCTTCTAATGAGTTATTCTATGATAACAGTTCCATTAGAGTTGCTTCTTCGGTGCTGTATATTACAGCTTTCCAGAGTCTCGTCAGAATACGGTCCTTTTGCCTGAGAGTTTCGTGTCCATGCCCCTTCGGCGCTGCTGCCATAGCAGTCTCTCCCACATTCTTCATACGATAATATTTGTCAAAAAATGATATATCATTAAATCATTTTCTAATATTTTTTACATTATAACGTATAAATTTCTCATTGTAAAGAGTAAAATGACGAACTTTTTCTTAATTTTCTTATGTGAATTATGTATTTTATTTAACAATGTGAAGTTATTGCCTTATCCAGTCTGTCATTTTCCCTCTTCATATATTCTCCTCATCCTTTCTAATCATCACTCAGAATATATCTGGAAAGCACTTCGCCTGCATGTCTTAAGACTTCTGCATACTGCGAAGTCCAATTCACATTGTCTCTGCATTCGTCAAATCCAATCAAGCCTACAATCTTTCCCTTTCTTCGGAATACCCAATGAAGCATTCCTTTTATATCCTGTTTTTCCAGAAGTCTGCGTGTTCCCGCCTGTTGAATCATCGATACATCCGGCAAAAACCACATATCATTTTCGTAAAGAACATCAAAGTCATAGCCGATGTCTTCCAATGAAAGCATTTGCAATTGGTCTATTTGAGGTTCAATCCCTTTCGCACACCATTCATAGATATTTTTTGCATATCCGACATTTGTGTCAACAGAAAAGACATACACACGGCTGACATCCATCGTTTCTCCAATAAAAGCAAGCGCATGATGAATTCCCTTTTCTTTCGTTTCAGCCTGATACAAAAGCATAAACAATTCCCCGATAAATTCACGTTTATTTCTCATTGCCTCCTTGTCTACAACTAAAGATTCATCCAGGCTCTGCATATCGTCATGGACAGCCTGTCCGTTCTCGATGGACACGAAATGACCTTTTCCAGAGTTTTTTGCTTCATACAAAGCATAATCCGACTGTTTGCGCAAATTCTTCAGTACCAGACCCGCTTCCTCGCTGTTAGAAATTCCAACGCTGCAAGTCATCTCACCAACTCGGGGAATCCAGATTTTCTTCATTTTCAAAAACAGCTCCTGCACCTTTTGCTTCGCTGTTTCAGGACAAACTACTCCCGGCATGAAAATCAGGAAGCCGTCACTGCCCATTCGTCCCAGAATGTCTCCTTTTCGGAAGGTTTCCCGCAGCAATTCAGCGAGTTTACGAATGCAGTCGTCCCCCCGCATATGCCCAACCTTGTCATTGATCTGTTTAAAATCGTCAATATCCAAAGACAACAATGTGCCGCCACCTGCCGCTTCCAAGGCCTCCTCCATATAATTCAAAGCTGCATAATGATTGAAAAATCCTGTCATCTGGTCCCGGTTTGCCTTGTCTTTTAAAGTTTCCTCCCGCATGTGACCTTTCTGGATATCGCCGGCTATTCCAACGATGCGGTAAACCTTGCCTTTCTGGTTCGCGAGACTCAGATAGAACAAACGCTTCCATACTTTGCTTCCATCTTCATTGATCGCTTCGTACTCAATGTCCCCAAATGTTGGCATTTGCATCGCTTTTATTATCGTCTTTTTTAGCTTGTGAAACCTTTCCTCACTTAACAATTTCTGAGAACGCACGCGACTGAAAAATTCTTCAACTGTTGCAGTCTCAGATTCCTCTCCGCTTCTGGAATGGATTTGAAGCGTATTTGTTTCCGTATTATAGTCATAGAACCACAAAAGTGGATGTTTCATAATGATTTTATCAAACGTTGCCATTCCCTGATCTTTCACGCAAATCATGGCTTTCTGGCTCCCCATGTTTACAACAAGGATTACCAGCTCCCGTCCATCTTCCGTAAACATGATGCCTCTTCGTGACAAACCAGTTTCCATCTGCAAAAGGTCAGATGGGTTCAACGCTTTCCAGATCCTGTCTTTTTCCAGAAAAGACAGCTTCCATCGCTTCTCAAGCAGTGCCATGGCATTTTTCATTGCTTTCTCCCGGTTGATATTCTTAAAATCCACTTCAATTTCTTCATCAAAGTAGCCGTTCATAGCCGATTCATAGATCATCATCTTTTTTTCTTCTGTCTGAAGTCTTTCTGTCAGGCTATAAATCTGAGCAAGAAGTGCTTGCGGATCTAACATTTGCTCTTGCTTCACTTCTTCCTTCACCGTGTTCTCATTTCCTGTATCACCGGTAACCGCCGTTTCCAGTAACCGTTCTGCAGCTTCCACAGACATCGGTTTAAAATAGAGATACCCCTGTGCGTACTCACATCCCAGATGAAGAAGAATATCCCGCTGTTTCTCTGTTTCCACACCTTCCGCAATCAGCTGGATATTCAAAGACTGCGCGAGATGAATGATCATCTCCAAAATGTGGATCCCCCGTTCTTCCGAATCACTTTCCATGCGCAGGAAGCGCATATCCAGTTTTAAAACATCCACGGAAACATTTTGCAGCATATTCAGGGAAGAATATCCACTGCCGAAATCATCCATCGAAACGGTAAAGCCACGTTCTTTCAACTGATTGACGATATGCTTTACCACCCATTCATTTTCTGCATAGGCACTTTTCGTTACTTCGATCTCCAGATATTTCCTTTGAATCCCATATTTTTCGACAAGTTCTTCAAATACTTTGATGATATTCAATTCGTACATATCGATTCGGGAGACGTTGACGGAAATCGGAACCATCCCAATTCCTGCATCCTGCCAGCGTTTTAACATCTGGCAGACCTTTTCCCAGACATGGCAGTCCAGCTCCGTCACAAGACTGTTGGCCTCCATCCGGGGGACAAAGGAGCCCGGCCCCAATAAGCCTTTCTCCGGATGCTGCCATCTGCAAAGTGCTTCCATGCCTATGATCCGATGATCAACCATACTGCATTTGGGCTGCAGATAAAAGATAAACTCATCCTCCTTCAGTCCACGCTTCATGTCACCCAGTATACTGTAGTTTTCTTCCATTTCACGGATCATGGATTCATCATACCAGATCATGCGTGAGAGGTGATTTCCCCGCAGCAATGTCCTTGCAAGAGATGCTTTATCGTATGCCCGTTTCATGGATACCTTTGTATCATCAATCACGAAAACCCCGATTGCCGGATAAAATCCTGTGTTTTGCTTCCGGCTGTCGATATAATATTTGATGCGCTCCAGGATATCAATCAGAAGTTCCTGTCTGTTCGGTAAAAAGGCAACAAAATCATCCTCACCCAGATAACCGGCAAATCCAATACCGCCAAGAACCTCTTTCATGCTGTACCCAATATAATGCAGGAAATCATTTCCCTGTTCAAAACCATAGAGGGTATTGTATAATTTCAGATTATCCACATCAAGAGCGATCATACAATACTCGGATGGTCTGGAAGCACGAAGCATAGTTTCCACCTTTGTAAAGAACACTTCCCGATTATAGAGGCCGGTCAATGTGTTGCGCTCCGGACCCTCTCCTTCCAGCAGACGAAGCGCCTCTTCTTTCTGATCTTCACGCAGCTCCGTCACGGTATGGCAGATCACTACATGGTCTTCCTTCCCGGTCACGAGATCAAGAGGTGCCGCCATACAGTCAAGCCACAGTCCTTTGCATTTGTTATAAAACAGCAAACCTTCCTTTTTCAGCGTTGTCACCGGACAAACCTTACAGGGTGAATCCGCTTCCTGAAGTCTCTTATAGCAGAAATCACCGATCTCCAGATCCGGATATATTCTTTTGATCTCACTGTTATAGTGGGTAATGTGGAAATCCTTGTCTATCACATAAGCACAGTTTACTACATTTCCTTTTTCATCTGTCATAGTATTCAACCAGCTTTCTCTTTATCCTTTTTGAAATGAAACTGTTTTTAAAACATCTCTCATAATAACAACTCTACCTTATTTCTCTCGGCTTTCGCTTTATACAGCAGCCTGTCCGCCTGTTCAAACATCTTCTCATGTTCCGGGACCGCCGTCACATATACTCCGCCAATGGTGACAGTCAGTTTCAATTCTGGACAGTGCTCCAGACAAATCTTTGCAATACTTTCTCTGGTTTCCTCGATACGCAGTGCAAATGCCTCTTTTGTAATATCCGTATAGACCATCAGGAATTCATCGCCCCCATACCGGATAACAGCATCCTGGGAACGAATATGCATCTTCAAAACCTCCGCTATGGCCTTCAGGGCTTCATCCCCGATGGAATGGCCAAAGGTATCATTCACTTCTTTAAAATGATCGACATCCACGATTGCCAACGCTGTAAAATCTTTCCAAAGCATGATCTGCTCATCATAGTATCTGCGATTGTATGCTTCTGTCATGGCATCCACATACATCTTGCGATTCATGTTTTGGATAGTCTCCATAAAAGTTTCTTTTCCATAGGCTTCAAACAGTGTATCGTCTGACGTTTTTGACACAATTTCCAGTGCAAAGGATTCTCCCTCGACTTCTACCAGCTTACTGGTAATGTGGTATACCTCGTCGTCCACAAACTCATACTTTTCAATCCGGTTGTGCTGGGGGCATACCTTGGCTGATATGCAGTTGATACACCGCTGCTCCTTTTTCCATACTTCGTAGCAGCGAAGCGGTTCCCGCACCATCTTTCCGTCTGCGCTCACCCGGCACACTTCGGTTCGTCCTGCATCTACCAGACGGGCTACATCAAATATTTCTCTCAAATTCTGTAAAACAAGATAGATTTCTTTTGCAGTCATACTAATTCCTTCTTTGGTTTATTTTCTATGTAACAAATATTTCTGTATTGTCTGATAAAGCACCGCAGGATCGACCGGCTTCGGCAAATGATCGTTCATCCCTGCGGCAAGTGACAACTGCCTGTCCTCTTCGTAAGCGTTGGCACTCATGGCAACGATAGGTACTGTCTTTGCATCCGGTCTGTCCAGGTCTCGGATGGCACGAGTAGTTTCCAGACCATCCATATTCGGCATTCGGATATCCATGAGAATAAAATGAATCGCTCCTGTTTCGCTGGCAGCAAACTGCTGGAAGCCCTCTAGACCGTCACTTGCCTGAATGACCGTACATCCCTGACGTAAAAGCAGCTCCCTTTCCTTTTTCACTTTCTACGGAAATATCTCCTCCCATCAGGTAGGCAAGGCACTTGGAAATACTTAATCCAACACCTGTGTCACGGACAACAAATTTTGCTGTTACAGTGTCAGCATCTTTTTTCATAGTCTCTGCCGGATCCACAATATCATGATACAGCTGCAGATGGTCAGAAGCACTTGCAATTACAACAGAATAGCGAAAACATCCGTCCTTTGTCGTACCGACCAGTGCACCAAAGCAAATGACCCATATAAACCCTTTGGTTTTGTGCTTGATCCGGTGTGTGATAGAAAAGGACTTCACCCCTTTTGCTGCACCTCCACCTGTTTTGACGCACGATCATGTTCCGTCACATCCCGGATGTATTCAATATAGGCATCCTGTCCATTCCGCCGGATTTGTTTTCCTCTGGCTTCGTATAACCGATCAGAACCAACAGTGAAATATCCAATCTTGTATTGCTCTAAATCAAGTTCTTCTATTTTATCTATAGAACCTGTCACAGAAAACTCCTTACGGTTGTTTTTCCAGTAAAATGGGCAAGGAGACTCCCTGCCAAAAGTTTTTGATAACACTTATCTCCATCAGATTTACGATCAAACACATTTTCTCCAAAAGAAAATGCCATTCTATTAGCATACAAAATATGGTAGTTTCTGTCTACTACACAGATTGCCTCTGCCACATCATCCAGCATGTTTTTCAAATCATAGTCCGATTGATTTCTCATAATCTCACCTCTATATTCCGGCTCAAAGAGCACAATTGTGCAGTCTCTTTGTTTTATACATTTGTTAATGTATGTATATTGACAAAAAAGAGTTGCTGCTAATCGTATTAAAAATCAATGAATAACAATCTTCAAGAAACCGGGAAGACTTTTTAGAAAAAGTTCTCCAGCATATTCATCTTTGCTGTTTCGGCTATGCAGTCCTTTAAACAGAAGGTAAAGGATTTGTGCAATCTCAGCTTTTGGACAGGAAAGCGGTTGCTTTGTCTCCTGCTCCAGTTCATCAAGCCAATTTTCCATGTCCTGAGTAAACCGCTGTATGTTTTTTATCTTCATCTGCTCAATCACCTGAAATCGGTCATCTTTCAGCAGATAATGCGGTATTTCATTGATAAAATGGTAATACCCCAGCTGTTGTACTGGCTGTCCAAAAAGCCCTCTCATACGTTCCATGACAGACAATTCCTGATGGGGTGTCCATTGCTCCCGACCCTTTTTCAGTTCATTCATGACAAAATGCAAAGTAGCCAGATAAATATCTTCTTTGGTTTTGAAATGCCAGTTCACAGCACCTCTTGTCATCCCAAGTTTTTTTGCTATATCATCACGCGTCATTCTGTCGTATCCTTTATCTGTGATAATCTCGTAACAGGCCTTTATTATATTAAAACGGGTAAGTTCTGCTTCTTCTTTCGTTTTTCGCACGACATCATTTCCTGTTCTTAAATGGATTTTCTATAAATTCCTTCTATTTTTAAAATATCTCTTGTCAACTCTTCCATACTATGATATTCATTCCTCTGTAAAACCATCTTTTTTGAAATAAGCAGACACAGCTTCTTCGCATGAATCCGGCTCTCATCATCCTTGATGGAATCAAAGTCCGGATAATCATGCATGCTGGTCAAGCGGTACATATTGACAATACCCGCATAACCAATCAAATCCGGAATCATCTGATCTAAGAAATGTTCCACAAAGGAAGCCGGTGCCTCTTTATAATAGGATTTGGCATCCTTTTTCCAATACTCCATAAAATGTTTCCGAAATGAGGTTACAACCTCAGAAAGTGTCTCAAGCATATTCATGCGGAAAGCCCTGCGTTGTTCAAAAGATTCATATGGTCTGAATCCACTTGCACAGTACTGACCGATCACGTTAAACAACAGATATCCCAGATCAAAGCTGATTGGACCTGCAAATGTGTATTCCATGTCAATCACCTTCATCTCGTCCTTGTCTGCAAAAATATTCGACGTATGAAGGTCCGAGTGAATCAGTGCTTCCTCATGGCTCATATAATGACGACGCAGCTCATAGCATGCCTCCATAAGTTCCGGATCACATTCCGGATCAAAAAGTTCAGCAAACTCTTTGCAATCTACGCTATCGCCCAAATCATGTTTTCTTAAAAAAATCCAATCCTCCAAAATCTTTCGCATCTTTGTATTCGTAAACGCATTCCGAAGTTCTCTGAAATCCTCCCGGCTCAGGTAAAATTCCGAAGAATAAAACGAGGACGCCGCAATAAATTCCCCAATCTGCCGTCCAAAATCAGGCAAGATGCCATCCTCATTCCATATAAAACGAACAATTCGAAGCCTGGATACATCCTCCATAACAAAAATATGATTCTCCATATCCTGAAAATATGGTTTTGGTACATATTTTGGAATAATCCCGTAGCGCACCCGGAAGGATTCATATTCCATCAAATTACGTTCCTCTGGCAAAACTACCTTAATGGATTCGAGTCTCGGTTTTTTTAATCCTTGTTTTACAATCAGGGAAAAATCCTTTCCCGTTACTTTATACATAAAATTAATGAAACCCTGTCCTTCTGCCTCGTCATCGCCTTCCCCTATCTTTGATACTTTTACCGAATTGGAAAAATCAAACCGGGGCAATTTTTCTTTTAAATAATCGATAATATTTTCCTTTGTCAGTTCAAACATGGCTTTCTTTACTCCTCTGTTTTATCCGCTTTTGTTGGCTTTCTTTTAAATACTTTTATAAATCTTCTCTTGTATATCAGTATACCTCTTTTACAGCAAACCTAAAAGACATTTTCTTGTACGCAACTGATATTTTTTCAAAATACTTCCAGAATAAAAAGGATGCAAAAAAAATTGTATTTTTAAAAATTCACATTTTCATCACATCTTTCACATATTTTTTACACAAGTTCTGAGTATACTAATCAACATAGTAATCAAACGGTTCTAAGAACCAATTGAATACTATATCTTTTTCATAAATCCTCTTTTGGGCAGACTTCACTCTCTCCTCTCCAAACAAAATGAAGCCTGCCTAATTTTTGTCCGGCCTCTATGAGGTGGGCAAAAAGGAAACCGGCTGGTGAGATCCCCTTCTCTTCCAGCCGGTTTTTTTATAATGTAAGGGTCAAAAGTATTTGACCCTATGATACATTACAATATAATTTTTCTAAAGTTTTTCTTTCCTCGTTTTAATACAAGTCCGTCTCCCTCAAAGCTTGATTTTTCAAATGCTGTCTTGATGTCTGAGACTTTTTCACCATCCATGCTTACACCGCCCTGCTGTACTGCCCGGCGTGCTTCTGATTTGGATGGAACTAAGCCGGATACATGCAAAAGGGTAAGGATATCAATACTTCCATCATTAAAATCTTCCTCACTCAACTGGTAGGTCGGCATATTAGCTGCATTTCCACTGGCAAACAATGCTTTTGCCGCATCCTGGGACTTCACCGCTTCCTCCTCACCATGAACTAACTTGGTAAGTTCGTAAGCTAAAATTTCTTTTGCTTTGTTAAGCTGGCTGCCTTCCCATGCCTCCATCGCCTCGATTTCTTCTAATGGAAGGAATGTAAGCATTTTTAAACACTTAATTACATCGGCATCGCTGACATTTCTCCAATACTGGTAAAACTCGAATGGTGTTGTCTTTTCCGGATCCAGCCATACTGCACCTTTTTGTGTTTTGCCCATCTTTTTGCCTTCAGAATTCAGGAGAAGATTGATTGTCATTGCATAGGCATCTTTTCCAAGTTTACGGCGAATCAGTTCTGTACCGCCGAGCATATTGCTCCACTGGTCATCGCCGCCAAACTGCATATTACAGCCATATTTTTCAAAAAGAGCAAGGAAATCATAGCTCTGCATAATCATGTAGTTAAATTCAAGAAAGCTCAATCCTTTTTCCATTCTTTGTTTGTAGCATTCAGCAGTGAGCATACGATTTACACTAAAATGTGCTCCCACGTCTCTTAATAACTCCACATAGTTAAGTCCTAACAGCCAGTCTGCATTGTTCACCATAATTGCTTTATCATCTGCAAAATCAATAAAACGGCTCATCTGCTTTTTAAAGCAGTCACAATTGTGCTCTATGGTTTCCACTGTCATCATCTGGCGCATATCGCTTCTTCCAGACGGGTCTCCAATCATGGCTGTACCTCCACCGATTAAAGCGATTGGTTTATTTCCAGCCATTTGAAGACGTTTCATCAAGCAAAGTGCCATAAAATGTCCTACATGAAGGCTATCTGCCGTCGGATCAAAGCCGATATAAAATACAGCTTTTCCATTATTAATCATCTCTTTAATTTCTTCTTCATCTGTCACCTGGGCAATTAACCCTCTGGCAACTAATTCATCATATACCGTCATTGGTTGATTCCTCCTTCTATTCATTCAAAATAGAATCCCGCTTTGCGGGATTCTCCGCCTGCGGCGGGTCGCGTAAGCGACATCTTCCCTTCCGCCGCAGTGCGATCCTGCCCGGAGGGCTTTTTTATATGATGGGAAAGTTCGAAGAACTTTCCCATCATATAAAAAAGCTTCCGCCCCAAAAGGACGAAAGCTCAACTTCCGTGTTACCACCTTAATTTGCATCCGGTTCACACCGTCTGCCTTAGTCACTACTGATATATAGTGTTGCAATATAACGCCTGCCTGCGTCACAGCCTACTGACATATATTCTAAATTAAGCAAATAGATGTGTTCGGTGTGCAGCTCAAAGAGGTATTCATAAGAAGCTTCCCCCGCACCTCTCAGCCGCCGGTTACTCTCTGTCGGTTTCCCTTCTTACTACTTATTCTTATCAAAGCCTTTTCCAGATGTATTCTTAATTATAGGGGGCAGTTTTTCATTTGTCAAGACTGCCTGCCAAATCTTCTTCAAGATTTTCTCTCCTGACATGAACTTTCACCTGCTTTTTAAAGAAGCCAATACCATAGCAAATCATTTCTTCATATCCTTCTTCCACTAATTCCAAGCCATATTTTTTCTCTTTTATCTGGGCAAGGGCGTCCTCACAGGCGGTATCTAATTCTTTATATCTTTTTGCCAACTTAAGTTCTATCACCACTGGTGGAATTGCAACGTCCAGACTATAAATACAGATATCATATCTTCCATATCCGGATTCTCTGTTTGACTTTATCCGATATTCCTTCAAATTAGCCATTAAACCCAATAAGAAGCCATGATAAAATGCTTCTTTGTTGTCCATATAGCTGATTGTTTTTTGTAACTGTTTTTTCAATCCGATTTCAAAACCTTGGGCATCACCGACAAACATTGCTTCATATAATCCACGCAGGTCTTCCACTTTTATCTTATCCTGAAACCATCTTTCTATGGTATTTTCGTAAATGTAGAGAAGTTCTTTGTTAGGAATTGCCATAGTAATAAAACGGTTTACGCCTTCCATCCGCATTCTCACCAATTTCAAATATCCGGTAAAAAAAAGGAAATTCCACAGATTGTCTTCTGTCTTATAAATATCTTCATAGGTAATCTCTTCATGTACCTTTTTTTCAATGACTCCTCCATTGACCAGCGATTCTACATCGCCCTGGACTTCGGCAGAAGCCCGTTCAATCAAATCCCTTACAATGCTATTTGAACTTGTATTGCTCCATGTTGCTGTTGGAAATGCATTTTCATCGGAAACTAAGGCTTTTACATAATTGACAACACTCCAGGGGTTATATACTTTCGTACCGCCAAATTGATAGCCGTCATACCAATCTTTCATAATTTCCATCTTGTTTTCTAATCCATAGGATTTCAGTATTTCTTCTACTTCTTTTTGAACAAATCCAAAAAATTCATCATAATTTATTGTCAAAATAGAATTTATTTCCAGATTATTAAGTCCTGTAAATATAGACTCTCTGCTGATTCTTAAACATCCTGTAATCACAGAAAACTCTAAAAATGGGTTGGTTTTTAATGCCGACTCAAACAGGGAGCGGATAAATTTTATCATCCTGTCATAAAAACCTTCGTAGAATGCATTCTCTAATGGGACATCATATTCATCAATTAAAATAATGACCTTCTGTTCATAATACTGATATAAACACTCCGATAAGAACTGTAAAGCCTTTGCATAGTCAATCAGTGCTGCTTTTCTCGTCTTTATTAATGTAAATTTTTCTTTATCTTCTTCTGATAATTTATCGCTTTCTAATAATTTTTCATGCCTTTTAAATTCTCGCGCAATATCATCTACAAGGCTGTCATATGCCATTTCCCATTCCGGCTGTTTTGCAGACTTTAATGTCAGAGTAATCACCGGATATTTTCCCTGTAAACTGGTGTACTTCTCTCCTGTGTCCATGATTTTTAAACCATCAAACAAATATTTTCGGCTCTTCCCATCAACTGGAGTTTCAAAATAATATCTCAACATACTAAGATTCAATGTTTTTCCAAAGCGGCGGGGGCGGGTAAATAGATTGGCTTCTCCTTTTTTATCTAAAAGCTCCTTAATTAACAGCGATTTATCAATATAGTAATATTGATTTGTAATCAGTTTTTCAAAATCGTCAATCCCAATTGGCAATGCTTTTCCACTCATAGGCATCCTCCCAGCTCTTCGAACTCAAATTTTTCAGGTTCCATTATCTTAATTTCTCTTATTCACGCTGACACCTGCCAGATCTTTAATTACTTCCCCCGCCAGGATAAGCCCGACAACAGAAGGTACAAAGGCAATGCTTCCCGGTGCCAATCTGTTTGTAGTACCCTTTGTCTCTGCGTCCACTGTATCATTGTCTTCATAAAATTTCGGTTTTACCGGTTCTTCTTTGGAATATACGA
Organism: Lachnospiraceae bacterium; assembly: GCA_030526985.1. GTDB lineage: Bacteria > Bacillota > Clostridia > Lachnospirales > Lachnospiraceae > SIG292. The sequence goes on from JAUNBT010000017.1 coordinate 25,043, forward strand.
CCTTTAGCTGTTTGACTCCCCGTTTTTTCAATTCCCGTCTCATTACTTTTGCCAACGGGCAGACAGATGTTTGATAAATATCTGCCACCTCAAATGCAGTCGGGTCCAGTTTATTGCCGGCACCCATGCTGCTGATAACCGGCACTGCTGCCGCCTGGCTTTTTAAGATTAATTCTATTTTTGCCGAAACCGTATCCACTGCATCTACCACATAATCATACTGGTTAAAAGGGAACTGGTCTGCATTTTCAGGAAGAAAGAAGCAGGAATGGATGTTCACTTTTGCCTCCGGGTTAATCGCAAGAATTCTTTCCTTCATAACAAGAATCTTGGATCTTCCGATGGTTTCATGGTCAGCCACAAGCTGACGGTTCAGATTCGTAAGTGTCACCTCATCATTGTCGATTAAATCGAATTCCCCGATTCCGCTTCTCGCAAGTGCATCCACGCAATGGCCACCCACGCCTCCGATTCCAAACACCGCCACCCGTGATTTATAAAGCCGTTCCATCCCCTCTTTCCCAAGAAGCAGCTCTGTTCTGGAAAATTGATGTATCATAGAGAAATCCTTTCTAAATCGTAAGGTACATATAATCCGCCCTTAAAATATTTTCGACCTTCTTTTTTGTAGAGAGATTTTCTTTTTTTGATATTCTTATCTTCCGTGTGCCACATAATCAGGTTTTTTATTTCTAAAGAAGCAGCAAGCTCAGCCGCATCTTTTGCAGTGCTGTGAAATTTTTCATAAGGCTTGAAAATGTCTCTCTGGTCATAGAGGCAAAATGCTTCATGTAAAAGCCAGTCACTTCCAGCTGCATACTCATAACAGTGATCCTGATATGGCTCATCCCCGCAACAAGTCAGTTTTTTTTGGTTGTTAAGCACTGTCGTAAAACCAAACTGCTTTGCTTTATCCGAATGAATATCAAAAAATTTCACTTTATAGTCTAAGATTTCTTTTTCTTCTCCATCCTCAACCGGGATGAAAAAGATTCTTTTATCCACCATTTTCGGATATTGAATGCGGACCATCAGACCGGCGATTGTCCGAATCATCTCCATCAAATCACTGTGGCAATAGATTTTTAAATCTCCCTCATATTTTCCACTTCCCATGCTGGCGGAAATCACACGAAGCAGCCAGATCACACCCAGCATATGGTCTGTATGTTCGTGGGTAATAAAGATATGGTGAATATCGTTATAGGAAATTCCCGCTTTTTCAAGCTGGGTTAAAATTCCATTTCCTCCTCCCGTATCTATCATAAAATATCGTTCTTTTTCATCTTGAATGATAAAACAGGTATTGAAGCAGCGGGTCACTGTCGCATTTCCTGTACCTAAAACAATCAACTCTTCCTTCATCGTCAAACCTCCGTTTCCCCTTCTATTGTTTATATAAAAAGTCCTTCATAAATGCAAATGCCGACGGAACAGCGTATTCCTGCTCCAGTTCTTCCTTTGTCACCCAGATTAGACTGTCACTTTTCAGTTTCTTTTGTAATAAAATATAATATCCCGTCATGTGCCACTCAATATGACTGAAAATATGCTTTCCTGTTCCGATTTTATCCACATTTTCAGACGATTCTACGGAGTTATCCAGAATTTTATCCACATTATCCCCTTGTTGTCCACAATCAAATGTGGGAAACTCCCATAATCCAGCTAATAGTCCACTTTCCGGCCGTTTTCGCAATGCAAATCTGTTCTCATACTCTAATAAATAGACAGCTTTCTTTTGAATCTTTCTGGATTTTTTCGGCTGTTTATAGGGAAATTCCTGCTCCCTGTCCTGATAGTGGGCTTTACAAACCGTATCCCATGGACATTTTTCACACAAGGGAGCACCATTTGGAAGACATACAACTGCACCAAGCTCCATCAGTGCCTGATTAAAATCACCGGGACGCTCTTTCGGGATGATAGAGGCAACGGCCTTTGTCATCCACCGTTTTGTGGAAACCTTTAATACATCATCTCCACAAGCTAAGAGTCTTGCCACCACCCGCATCACATTTCCATCTACTGCAGGGACCGGAATCTTTAAGGCAATCGAAGCAATGGCTCCGGCGGTATATTCCCCAATCCCTTTCAGGCTAAGAAGACCTTCATAATTCTCCGGAATTTTTCCGCCGAACTCTTCCATCACGGTCTCGGCCGCCCTTTTTAAGTTACGGGCACGATTATAGTAGCCAAGTCCCTCCCAGAGTTTTAACAGTTTTTCTTCTTCCACTTCCGCTAATGCTTTCACATCAGGAAGAGCCTCCATAAAACGGTCATAATAGGGTTTTACCGCCTCCACTCTGGTCTGCTGAAGCATAATTTCAGAAATCCATACCCGATATGGGGAAGGCTCACTTCTCCAGGGGAGGATTCTGGCATTATGATCATACCAGTTTAAAAGAGCCGGTACGATAGACGAATCCAATTTTTTCTCATCTGTATGTGTATTACTATTTGTCATATTTCTTTTGTCTCCAGTATAATCTTCCAGGCTTTTACAAGCTTATCTAAACTCCATGCCGCATTCGCCGGACTGCTGGAAGGGAGCTTGATGGCCTCGATGCCGGTCACATTTTTCAGATATTTTTTGTACATTTCATAGGATTTATTCCCATTTGTAAAAATATGTTCGATCGGTGCTGCATGGAGAATCCTGTTGATATCGTTTGGGATTACATCCTTTATGGAACTGTCGCTGGAGCCTTGAATCGTACAGCTTTTTATAACATCCCAGACTGCAATCTTATTTTTTAAAAGCAGTTTTCTTTTTTCCTCCACGTCCGTAAGAAAATAATCTCCCGTCAGCTCCGAAAGAATTTTCCAAAAACGATTCTGGGGATGATGATAAAAAAACTGTCCCTCCCTGGATTTTACAGAAGGGAAACTGCCAAGAATTAAAATTCTGGAATGTTCATCATAAACCGGATCAATATTGTGAATCTGTTTACTCTCTTCCATCCCGAAATGCCTCCACCATGTCATTTGTAAGACTTAGCTTTGACGGATTAACCGGAATTTCATCCCGCGAAAACCAGACAGCCTCAGAAAGCTCGCTCTCCTGCAGCGTAATCTGGTCTGACCCGTCAAGCTCACAAAAAAATCCCGCCAGCAAAGTAGAGGAAAAGGGCCACGGCTGACTTTTATAATAACGGATATTTTTTACTTTAAGTCCCACCTCTTCCATCACCTCACGGCGGACGGTCTCCTCTAAACTTTCCCCGGCCTCCACATAGCCGGCTACAAGGGCATATTTTTTATAATCCCGCCCGGCATACTTCGTCATTAAAAGCCGGTCTTTATCTGTCACTGCCACGATGACAGAAGGGGAAAGTACCGGATAAATCAGTTGTCCGCAATCGGGACATTCCATCGCCCGCTCTTCTTTATTCTTCGTAAGCTTTGCACCGCACCGGCCACAATATTGGTTCACATTATACCAGCGGTTTAACTGACCGCCCAATGCTCCGGCAAATACCTTTTCCATCGTGTCATAAGACTCTAATTTTCTTGGTTCTATAAATTCATAATCTTCTGGAATCCGATAATCTTCATTCTCCAGCAAAAAATAATCTTCTTCATCTATCTGAAATAAGTACTGGCACTTTTTCTTTGTCTCTTTCCAGTCCTTTATCACATCTTTCGCTCTTGGAAAAATGACGCCATTTTTTATATTTACCAATACTTTTTGTTTTTCATAAATCAAAATCCGGTCTGCTTTTCCCGGCAGCTTCTCCTGATATTCCACATGATAAATGTGGGGCTGTATCTCCTGTATCATTTTATTCTCCCATCTTTTTACATCTGTTTTCTCACTATTTTATACTCATCATAGAGTTGAAAATAAGGACAGGAATCAAAGGTTCCGGTAAGAAATCTTGCCATCTCATCCTCATCTAAATTCCGGTCACAGACATAACACTCATAATCTTCATCGTATACAAAATTACTGCAATACTCGCAATTTGCCGCTTTTTTCGCCATAAAATCTTCTCCTTCTTCCCGTCATTTTAATAACGGCGGATGGTATCATTTTCATCGGTCGTATTTTGGATAGAGCGGATTGTGATGGGATAGCTGTAGGTATCATTCACTCGGACCTCTACCGTCTCGCCTACTTTGTGACCCATAATTGCTTTTCCTATGGGGGATTCCACACTAATCAGCCCGTGAAGTGTATCTCCTCTTACGGTCGTCACCAGTTTGAAGGTATCTTCTTCGTCATCCTCCTCAAAATAAACCGTTACAATATTGTTTATCCCCACTTCATCTTCCGCAGAATTGTCAGAAACGACTTTGGCAGTGCGAATCATTCTTTCTAAATATCGAATCCGGCTTTCATTCCGGTTTTTTTCTTTTTTCGCAGCGTGGTATTCAAAGTTCTCACTTAAATCCCCGTGGGCACGGGCTTCTTTTACCGCCTCTAGGGCCTGTTTTCGTACCACAAGTTTACGATGCTCTATCTCTTCTTCCATCTTTTTAATGTCCTGTTCAGTCAGTTGGTTATGCATGAAAAATTCCTTCTTTCAATCTTTTAGTTGGTTTGACATACAGTGGGCGAGCTGGCTTTTTTCAAATAGTCTTCTCCACATTCTTCGGGGACGTCTTTAATGGAAATTGGACGGATGCCACAGGCCTGCAACAAATCGCATCCAACCTCTCTTCCGGCTTCCATTGCTTTCTGGACTGCTCCCACATCTCCCGATACACCGGCCACAAATTCGTTCATCATCTGAAGATTATGACCGGGGCTTCCGTACCAGACGATGTCTACAGGAGCTGCTTTTACCGCTTTATCTACCGCCATAATCCCAATTCCGGCTGGTGCAGCACCGACAACGCCAAAAGCCTTCCCCATCGGAGTTCCAAAGATTTCATGAAGCACTTCTCCTGCACTGGGTGCAACATGGGCTTCCATATGTCCCACTTCGTTGATATAAATGCAGCTGGCCCAATAGTCAATCTGTTTTAAAGCAACTTCCACTACTTTTTTGGCATCTGCAATATTTTCTGCACCAAGGACAAACAGACAGCCTTGTCCACACTGTTTTCCTGCGTCAATGGCTGTCTCAAAGCGGACCAGACTGGCATTACAGGCCTTTACTGCATCATCGACGGCGATTGCCTGAGCCACAGTTCCAGTCCGGGAGGAGATAATTCCAATGGACTGAAAACGATCTGGAATTTCTAAAAGTTCTTTAACATCGCTCTGGATGGTTCCAATTACCAGACCAATTGTATGTGCAGCTGCCGTTCCTACGAACTGTTCTGCCTCTATCTCTAATTCATCTATCAACATATACATATCCTTTCTCAGTGGAATACA
>JAUNBT010000234.1 GCA_030526985.1 Lachnospiraceae bacterium
TGTCGTGGTCGGCGATCCGGACTCTAATAATACTTATTATAATAATACTGATTTTAGTGATAACAATCTTATCAATCAATCCAGAGGACAGTCAGGAAGAAACACAGATGCGATGGATCAGATGGATGTGATACATGCCTATACGGATATCGTGAAAATGAATATTGAGTATGAGAGCCTTATTCATGACTGCCGGTATGGGGAACAGGAGTACATAGATGAGATCGTGGAGCTGATGGTGGAGATCATCAGCATAGACCGTGAAACGGTGGTGATAGCCGGGACAGAGTATCCTTTCCAGTTTGTTAAGAATAAGCTGCTGAAGGTGGGACAGTCCCATATCCAGTATGTGCTGGAGTGCCTGCACGAGAACACAACGAAGATACGGAATGTGAAAGCATATCTGCTGACCTGTATTTTCAATGCTACGTCCACCATTGGTCATTATTACCGGGCGGAAGTCAACCATGACATGTATGGAGGTGGGAACTTATGAGTGTTGGAGAATTTTTAAGAAAAACAGTTGTTCCGGTTATTTCGGTTGCGCTGTTGTATCTTTTGTTCCGGCCTTTGTGTGTGGAACAGGGCGTGATGGAATGGCCCAGGATGATCTTACTTATAGGCATCCCCTTCGGGATACAAAAAATGTTCCTGTGGCTGGTGCCGTGGGGCATGGGTATTGGTGAGATGATTGGTATTCTGGCAGTTAATCTGCTGGTTGGCGGAGTGATCGGCAGTGTGGTTATGGGATGGAGGCTTCTGGTTGCGATAGTAATACTGGCAAAAGCGGTTGTTGCTTGTTTACGAAGAGTAATAAGAATACCGGGATAACTTTCCGGGGAATTGGAGGATACAGATGGACAAAAGAGTGATGGGACAAATATTCTGTGAGGGGCTGATGCCAAGGGAAACGTGCTGCCCGGTGAAACGGGAATATAAGGATACCATGGAACTGTGTGATGCGGTGGAACAGGATCTGGTAAGCAATCTGACACCAAAGCTTGCGGAAATGTTCAAGGATTATAAGGATTACGCAGTCCGGCTGTCAACGATGGAAAACGAGGAACATTTCATACAGGGTATGGCATTGGGAATACGGATCACAGCGGAAGCATTTACGCTGAATGCGGATAAAACAGAATAATTGGTTTCAGGGAAAGCAATCGGAAAATCTGGTTGCTTTTCTTTTGTTCATGTGGAGGAAAACGGAATGGAAATGGTATTACTGGTATTCACAGTGCTGGTGGCTTTGTTTCAGCTTGGCATTATCTTTTGTTGTGTCTCTGCGTCTAAGACGCTGGATGAAGAAATGCGGGGTTATGATTATGAAAAACGGGACAGAATGAAAACCTCCCGACATTTTGTCGGGAAGTGAGAGCAGAAGGGAGGAAGGCCGATGGAGGTGGCAGAAAAAATCCGGTATTTCCGCCAGCAGCGGGGGATGTCCCAGGAACAGCTTGCGAAAAGTGCCGGGATCAATATAAACACGATCCGTAAATATGAGCTTGGGCATCGAAAGCCAAAGCTGGAGCAATTACAGCGGATTGCGGATGGTATGGAGATCAGTGTGATTGAATTTCTGGAGATAGAGATTAAAGACGAAGCGGACTTGATTGCAATGTTGAAAAAGATCAGCCCGCTCTTTCAATGGGCTGGGATGAAGAAAATATTACAGCGGGAGGAAAAGTAGTGGCAGCAATCTATTTTTTGATAGCGCAGGTGGTTGTATTCCTGTTTTTTTATCCGATGCTGCTTGTGGGAAAACAGGCGGACGAAGAACTGCGGGTATTGTTTGAAAAAAGGTTCCCGGAAGAGGAACGGAAGGAATTGGAGGATAAGATGGAGTCGCAGAGAGAAGTTGTAAGGACGATTGAAAAGGAGATCCGGAAAGGCAGTGCGCCGGTTTCCTTCGATGGCTTTGGATTTTCAGAGGATACCTATCATCTGGTGGAAAGCCAGGCAAAACTGAATCAGCTTTTAGATTATTTCTTCCGCAATGGAGACTATGCTTCCCTGGCGGACAGGCAGATTAAGAGCAATATCTACATGGATGCGGCAGGGAAAAAACTGAATTTCCGCCCGGCAAAGTCAGAAATGGACAGACGGAGAATGGAGCATTCGGCGAAGCAGTGGATCAAGAAAAAGCATCCGTCCTTTGATGGGGATGTATATGTGGAGAATGTCCGGTGTTTTCTGGAGTTGGATAAGAAAGAAGTGGAGAAGCGGAAATGCGTGGTGGATGGGGAACAAACCACAGCTCTGATTTTCAGCCGGAAACACCTGATGGCGCTATACTTGCAGTGTTTGACACATCGGAAGGAAGCTATGCAGACCAGGGAGCATTTGGAAGGTTTGTCGGAGACGTATAACAGGATTTACCGATTGGAGAATGTGGATGTCTTGTTCCAGTGCCTGTTGTTGGATCAGATGGAATGGGAAGGAGAGCGGCTGTATGTGCAGCTAAGTACCGTGTTTTTGCTGAAACAAGAGGGATTTCAGGCACAGGATGGATGACAGGAATGGCATTTTATAGTAGAATAAAAGCGTATCTTCTGGGAGGTGGGAACCATAAATGACAAGGAAATAATAGAAAAAGTCCAAAGTTCCATGCACCAGCAGTGGCAGCAACGGGGATATGCAACGCCAGTAGACACGTTGATCGGATGTGGGGTATTGACGAAGAAAGCGTATGAAGAATGGCGTTTTGGGAAAGTACCGTACTTGGAAAAATGCTGTACCGTCAATTTGCGAAAACTATCATTTATTCTGCGAAAGATGCGGGAATATGCAGACAAGAATGGATGGAAAGCCTCGTTCTGTTATTATAAGCAGTGGGGCGTAAAAAAGAAGCAGGGACATAAGAAAACGGTTGAACTACAGTTTAGCAAAAGTGGAGCAACGGGGATTGAAAGACAGTATGCGACTCATTTTGTGGATGGGGATAGGATTAAAATGTTGAAAGAATGAGAAAAATCAATTGGAAAAGGGAAAATGATATGGTACATGAAGAATTGGAAAACATGAAAGCATCTTTGAAAAATATAAACGATATGGCAGATATAAAGAGTAATCCAGTTGTTGGTTCCTTATTTATTGCTCCAATAAAAGCAATTCCAGGTTTTGGAGATTTAATTGATTCATCTGTTGACAAGTTGCTTGATACATTTCAGAAAAAAAAGGAACAAGAATTGGTAGATATTATTTTAAAAAACGACACAGTTATTACAACGGAAATGGTTAGTGATGTGGAATTTATTATCAATTATGCAAGAGTTGTTGAGACAGTTAGAAGGTTGGCAACAAATGATAAAGTGCGGTTTTTTGGCAACTTAATCAGAAATGGTTATTTATCTGGAGACCATATCGAAAATAGTGTATTTGAAGAATACCTTGATATTCTGAATACGATGTCTTACCGAGAAATACGTTATTTAGCGGTTTTCAAAAAACATTGTGAAGAGACAAAAATAAATAGGTGGGCTTCATTTTCCAAAAAGTATTCTGAAATATTCGGCATTACTAGTGGTGAATTATATTATTCTTTTGTAAGAATGAAGCAAACAGGATTTTTGGATGAAGAATTTGAAACAGATAGTGGTGATGTGGATGAAGATGACTTGTCATTTTCTTCATTAGACGTTGATGGAAAGGGGTTTCATATTACTGAAAGATTTGTGAAATTTTATAATATGGTTTTGAAACAATGGGATAGTGAAATTATATAGCTTTTGTAATAAATAGAAATAGAGTTTCAAAGAAAATAGCCGCAACCCATAGCCGGTTGGTTCAATCATTAAAATAATTGAATCAACCGGCTTTTCTATTTTTATCCACTTCCCGACAAATTGTCGCAAAGAAAGGAGCTGCCTATGAAACTTTATTTACACCATCTGCTGGCACCACCGTAGATCAGGCCAGCAGCAAGAAAGGAGGTCATGCGATTGGAAGAAGAAGTAACACAGAAAACCATCGCCCTATCTGTAAAAGCTACTAAGGTGACGGCAGATGTGCTGCGGGCAATGCTCCGCAAATATCTGTCATCACAGAAGCAGCCGGGGAGAAATCCCTACAAGAAAGGCAAACAGTCCTACAAAGAACTGAAACAGCAGGGCGTAGGGCTGTCAAACATCGAGATCACAGACGGGAACATCAAGTCCTTTGAGCGGGTGGCAAAGGAATACCGTCTGGATTTTGCCCTGAAGCGGTCAAATAAAGGGAATCCGCCCACCTATTACGTGTTCTTCAAGGCTCCCGACAACGACACGATGAACCTGGCGTTTAAGAAATTTGTCGGTAAGCAGATGAAAAAGAAAGACAAGCCTTCCATCATGGAGAAACTTGCCCATTTCAAGGATGTGGTGGCGAAGGGCATGAGCCGGGAACGCTCCAGGGAACAGAAGAAAGATCGGGGGCAGAGCTTATGAGGAAAGAGCAGCCGGTAAGACAACGGACAAAATCAAAAAGCAAAGCCCATCCGAACCGGGCTTCTCCTGAAAAAACATCCAGGGGTTTAAAGCTGGCGATACCGGCGGAAAGTATTCCGGGGAAAATGCTTGCGGATGTGAAGGGGTTTCTAAAGGAGAAACAAAACCAGCTGCGGGGCATGGATAAGAAAAAGCTGTTCCTGATGAATTTCCCTTATCTGCTGTTCGCCTATTTTTTTAACAAGATCGTCTGGCTGTACCGGATCAGTGAGGGAGCAACGGTCTGGGATAAGTGCCTGGAAACTCTGAATTATTTTGAACGGGCTTTTGCCAGTCCATTTCCCAGTCTTTATTATTCTGATTTATTTTATGGGATGATAGGCGGTATTGTGGTGAAACTGGTGGTTTATTTCCGGGCAAAAAATGCGAAGAAATACCGGCAGGGCGTGGAGTATGGCTCTGCCAGATGGGGAACAGAAAAAGATATTCAGCCTTACGTTGATCCGGTGTTTGAGAATAACATCATCTTAACGGCAACGGAGCGTCTGATGATGTCCGGCAGGCCGAAGCTGCCGAAGTATGCCAGAAATAAAAATATCCTGGTGATCGGCGG
>JAUNBT010000235.1 GCA_030526985.1 Lachnospiraceae bacterium
TATAAACTTGCCTCCTATGTGCATAAATATGTAAAAGCAGCAACCGGTTTTACAGATCGTGGATTAAAACAGCGTTGTAGACGTTTAAAAAACGGACTCGCTGTCTTAAGTAATAATAATGGACCGGCCACTTTAACGGAAATTGGTTTTATCTCCAACCCTTCTGAGGCAAAAAAGATGAATAAAAATATTTCTGCCTACGGAAAAGCTGTATACGATGCTGTAATATACAGCACATCACAATATCCTACAAAACGCTAACACGAATGCGACACCAGAAACACTTATAAATCAACAAAAGGAAAGAAGGAGTTTATACAAATTATGAAAAAACGAAATCGTATCATAGCATTGCTATTGAGTATATGTCTGATTTTAGGATGTTTTATGGAATCTCCATTTCAGTCATCTAACCAAGTATCCGCTGCAACAATAAAAGTAAAATACACATATAATGGAAAGAATAAGACTTATAGCGGAAAAAGCCGCAAAATCATTTACAATGGAAAGACCGTATCCCTTTCTAACACACCAGTTATGGTATTTAGCAAATATGTCATGGCACCTTACTATGAAACGTTTGTAAAAGGGACTGTAAAAGTAAAAAAAAGCTATTCTTCTAAGACAAAGAAATTGACCCTTACCGGTAATGGTCATACACTTGTTATGAAGGTTGGATCCAAAACAGCCACTATTGATGGTAAAAAAACAAATCTCGGAGCAGCACCAAGAACAATTACTTATCGTTCCTCCAAGAAGAAAAGGATTATGGTTCCTGTCAAAACAGTAGCAAAAGCATTGGGACTTCAGTATACTTATTCATCCAGGACAGGAATTGTAAAGCTTACAACAAGTTCTTCTGATTCAACCTCGACAGAAGAAACAACTACAGCAACGACAGCAACCACTACAGCAACGACAGATTCTTCGGAAACAACAACAGCCCAAACTGATACAACTACCGTATCTCGTACCGGAGAATTAAAGGCAATGTGGATTTCCTATTTGGAATTTGAAGCATATCTTGACACATATAAATCAAGTAAGGCAAATTTCACAAAGTTTATTGATCATATGTATGATACCTGTGTGGCCAATAATATGAATGCAGTGATTGTCCATGTAAGACCATTTGGAGATGCGATATATAAGTCTTCCTATTTCCCATGGTCAAAATACATTTCCGGAAAGCAGGGCAGTAGTCCTGGGTTTGATCCACTTACCATTATGGTGCAAGAGGCTCATGAACGGAATTTAGAGTTTCATGCATGGCTCAACCCTTACCGGGTATCTTTTAACACAAGTTATTCCAGCCTGTCTAGCGATAATCCGGCAAGAAAATGGCATAACAGCAGTTCTACCTCTAGAAATGTACTATCTTATGGAGGAAAGCTATACTACAATCCATCAAAATCTCAGGTTCAAACCTTGATTATCAATGGAGTAAAGGAAATTGTAAAAAAATATGATGTAGATGGAATTCATTTTGATGATTACTTTTATCCTTCTTTTTCCTCATCTAATGTAAAAACTGCATTTGATGCAAAAGAGTATAATAGCTATAAAGCGTCACAGATTGCTGCTGGAAAATCATATAAATCGATTTATAACTGGCGGCGTGCCAACGTAAATAAACTGGTATCCGGTGTATATTCTGCAATTAAAGCAATTGATAAAAATGTAGAATTTGGTATCAGTCCGGCAGGGAATATTGACAATTTAAAAAGTAATTATTCCTATTACGTAGATATCGATACCTGGCTCAATAATACAGGATATATCGATTATATCATGCCACAGATTTATTGGGGATTTACCCACAAAACGGCCGCATTTGACGATGTACTTGACCGTTGGGTAAAATTAAATAAAAAAGGCATTGTAGATCTTCATGTTGGAATTGGTGTATATAAGGTTGGAATGGCAAAATCCAGTGCCTACAGTGACTGGAAAGAATGGCAGCAAGATACCACTCTTTTAAAAGATATGATTGCTTACGGCCGGAAAAAGGATGTAGATGGATTTGCCTTCTTTAGCTATGAATATTTTGATACATCTGGCAGTATTAAATTTTCCAGCAAAAGTTTTTCTTCTACCAGAAAAACGCGGTTAAAAAATACAATCAAAAAGCTTGTAACTGCTCTGAAATAGCAGTAGCAGGAGAGAAGAGAGGTGCCTGATAGATGGATAAAAACAGCTATAGACACCAGCAGGATCTGAAAAATATTGAAAAAATCCGGGAGCTCCTTGAGGAACTTCCGGGTTTTTGTAAACAGTATTTTCTTTCCCTGGAGTCTAGAAAAAGTACGAATACCAGAAAGAATTATGCCTATGATCTATTGAATTTCTTTCATTTTTTAAAAGAACACAATCCATATTTTGAAAAAAGAGAGATTCACAGTTTGAAGGTAGAAGAATTGGATCTTTTATCTCCGATGGATATCGAAGAATATATGTCCTACCTACAATACTATGTCCGAGGTCAAAAGCAGTTTACCAATAGTCCAGAGGGCCGTGCACGAAAGTTATCCAGCCTCAGGACATTTTATGATTATTTCTTAAAGAAGAAAATGATTCAGACAAATCCGGCCAGACAGGTGGATGTACCTAAAATAAAAGAACATAACATTATCCGGTTAGAACCCAATGAAGTAGCAGAACTTTTGGATCAAACGGAATCCGGAGAAAAGCTGACAAAGAAACAATTAGAATCTCATCAGAAAACGAAACTCCGTGACGTGGCAATTTTAACCTTGCTTTTAGGAACTGGAATTCGTGTCAGCGAATGTGTTGGCCTTAATTTGAATGATGTAAATTTCGATGACTATTCTTTAAAAATTATCCGAAAAGGTGGAAATGAGGACCTTGTTTTCTTTGGAGATGAGGTCGCAGATGCGCTTTTTGATTATCTGGAAAATGACAGGGATTTCAAAACACCCGTTGAGGGACATGAAGATGCATTATTCATATCTATGAAGAATATGCGCCTTACAACCCGTTCAATAGAACGTCTTGTAAAAAAATATACATCAGGTGTCACTACCCTGAAACGAATCACCCCACACAAGCTTAGAAGTACGTTCGGTACAAATCTCTATCAGGAAACTGGCGATATCTATCTGGTGGCGGATACACTAGGACATAAGGATGTAAATACCACAAGAAAACACTATGCAGGTATGAAAGAAGCAAATAAAAGAAAAGCAGCGAAAGCACTGCGTTTACGAGAAAACCGGCCTGCACCTGATTCAGAATCTGTTCCTAATACAAAAATTACTCCTGACACGGATCATTCTTCAAATGAGGATATCATAAATCAAACTAACTAAGAGGACAAGAGACAATGAAAACAAAAACATATTCTGGAAAATCAAATACACATCACAAAAAATTATGGAACAATTTGTTTTATTCATTAAAGACAAAACTGACGGAATATAGTCAGACAAATGGCGAAGAGAAAGTCATTTTTTTAGATGTGGATGGTGTATTAAACTATGATTGTTCTACGGAAGATCTCGATGATTTTTGTTTGGCTGAACTGAAAAAAATTGTACTGGAGACGAAGGCAAAACTTGTTTTGACCTCCAGCTGGAAATTTTATTTTCTGCGGGATGATGACAATGCCACAAAAAGATATATGACAGAAAGACTTGCAGAATATAATCTTGCCCTTTACGATATTGCGCCTGATTTAGGCAGCGGACGTCGTGCAGATGAAATTAAACTCTGGCTGAAAGAACATCCGTCATTTGGATCCTATGTTATTTTAGATGATTGCTTTTTTCCGGGATTTAAAGAGATGAAACGGCACCTATGTTTAACTGATTGGAATAGGAATGGCTTAACCGCTGAACACAGCAAAAAGGCGATTCGTATTTTAAACGGCATTTATTTAAGTTCCAGAATATAAATCTAAGTCCTGATCTATGCCCTGAATGGAGAAATCCCTATAAGAGAAGTAGTTAAAATGATAGATGCACCACGTCGCAAAATACCAGTTTTACGACGTGATATAGTTTTTTTCTCAGATGCAGCTTACTTTTATGTGATTTTGAACCTTTTCCTCATTCATGTAAATTGAAGATTTTAGACGCTCATTTGTATAAAAAAATTATCAGCCCGACTCTTAAGCCAGGCTGATAAAAATTATTTATTATTCTGCTTCTCTCATGGCAACTGCCTTCTGAATCATCTCGACAGTTCCATCAATACCAAAACAGCTGCTGTTAATGGTCATATCATAACTCTTTAAGTCGCCCCATTTTTTACTTGTATAGTAATTATAGTAGCTTGCACGTTGTTTATCTGTCTTGATCATAAAGTCTTTGGCTTTCTCTTCAGGTACCTGATAAATCTCGGTAATTCTCTTTAATTTATCTTCCGCCTCTCCATGAATAAAAACATGAAGTGTGTTCTCATAATCACTCAAAGCATAATCGGCACAACGTCCTACAATAACACAAGGACCCTTATCTGCGATTGATTTAATTGCATCAAAAGCTGCCAAAAATACTTTATGATTCAATGGTAAATCAAAGGAACTTGCATTGTAACCCAATGCATAAGGATCCATAACCAGTGAATATAAAAAGCTAGTGGTCGGTCTTTCGTCAAAATTCTCAAATAATTCTTCACAAAGACCACTTTCCTTTGCAGCAACTTTCAATAATTCTTTGTCATAATATGGGATGTCATAGGCCTTGGCCAGTTTTTGACCAATCTCCCTTCCGCCGCTTCCATACTGTCTTCCGATGGTAATAATTGTCTTCATAATTCTTACCCCTTTCTATGTCCTTTCATCGCTATGCGAAGCTGTACTTTTTGATAGCTTTCGTCAATCTGTATAGTATTATTATACCTTATTCTTTATAAAAAGTACACAATATTTTTCAAGAAACAGAAT
>JAUNBT010000236.1 GCA_030526985.1 Lachnospiraceae bacterium
GAATGTGCGGAGGCGTTCTTTGCACTTCTTTTCAATTTCATTCAAAGTTAAGTCTTTATTGGGAATCCGGGAGTAATTAATTGGATATTTTTCGAGATATGCACGAATGATTTTATCCGCATCCATTTTTTTCAAATAATCTTGTACTGTCTTCATACTACCACCTCTTCTCACTTTCGTAATACACTAGCCTATACGCAGGTCATGGAAATATTATCCACCTGAGTCAAATAGAATTCACCACCGTAATAAGCTTTTGCAATTACAAAAGGTGCTTCATAATATACGATTATATATAAACTTTTTTCCACGCAAGCTTCACTCTTACCTGCTTTCGGAAAAATCCAATCCCATAACATAGTACTTTCGTATAGCCGTCCTCAGCCAGATCTTCTGCATAATGAAGACTAATAATCTCTTCAAGCACCTTGTCACAGGCATCATCCAGTTCTGTCTACTTCTTTGCCACTTTCGACTTTAGAATGACTGGAGGAACGCTCACATTCCGACTGTGTATACAGATATCATAACGTCCAGCCCCAGCTTTTCTATTGGATTTCACTACATAAGTTTTCAAATTTGCCATCAGCCCCAGTAAAAATTCATGGTAAAATATCTCCTGATTGTCCATATAGCGAATGCTTTTCTGCAATTGAACCGTCAGCTCCTGTTGAAATATCTCTGTTTTCCCCTCCAACATAGCATGGTAGAAAAGTTCTAAATCCTGTACCTTGATCGTTTCCTGGAACCGGTTTTCAATTGTATTTTCATAAATATACAGTAATTCATAATTAGGAATTGCCATTGTAATATAATGGTTTACGCCTTCCATCCGCCTAGACTCCTGCTTTAGATATCCAGTAAAGAACAGGAAATTCCACAGATTATCCTGCGAGGCTTCAATATCCTCATAAACAATATTCTCAATTACCTTCTTTTCTATCGTACCGCCATTAAGCAAAGTTTCAATTTCATCCTGTACTGAATCATTCGCCCCATAGATCAGCTTCTTCACAATACTGTTCGAACTGGTATTACCCCAAAATGCCGTAGGAAATGCATCTTTATTTGAAAGTAGTCTGTCTACATAGTTAATCGAACTCCATGGATTATAAACTTCCGTATCCCCAAAGCGATACCCATCATACCATACCTTCATAGTATCCATCTGCTTATCCCGCTGATAAAATAAGAGCATATCTTTGATTTCCTTCTGGGTAAACCCGAAATACTCACTATTCAATCCAGTAAAAACAGACTCTTTACTGATTCCGAGACATCCGGTAATTACGGCAAATTCCAAGTGTTCATTCGTCTTAAATGCCGACCCAAACAGGGAACGTATAAAATCCACCATACTATCATAAAACTTCTCATAATATGCATTTTCCAGCGGTACATCATATTCATCAATTAAAATGATTGCCTTTTTTCCATAATACTCATGCAGACACTGGGACAAAAATTTAAGTGCAATAAGATACGATTCATCTTCTGCAGTCCGCGACATGATTTCATAAAAAAGTTTCTGATCTGATACAAGTTTTAATCCATCCATAATCTCAGCATGTCGCTGGTATTCCTCAGCCACAGCCTCCTTGATTCGTCCAAAGGCATCCGAATAATCCTTTTGTTTTGCTGACTTAAGTGTCAGCATAATCACCGGATATTGCTCCTGTTCCGAGGTGTACTTTTTCCCAGCGTCCATAATCTTAAGCCCTTCAAATAAATATTTTCGACTCACGCTATTTACCGGCTTCTCAAAGAAATAGCGAAGCATGCTCAGATTTAAAGTCTTACCAAACCTTCGGGGCCGTGTAAAGAGATTTACCTCTCCCTTTTTGTCTAATAATTCCTTTATCAATAAGGATTTATCTACGTAATAATATCCTTTTGTTCTTATCTTTTCAAAATTATCAAGTCCAATTGGCAATGGTTTAACAGGCATGTATCAACGCCCCTTTCCTCGTATATGTTTTCACTGTGAAACCAACACGATTCCATCCTCTCGCACATTACGGTAAAATGGCAGTGTATCGACCCATTTATTAAAATGCTCCACGTTTTTGACGATGGGGGAAATATCCACTGAATACTTCATGAGATACTCTAATGCACAATCACATACCAGATTGAGTTTTTCTTTGATTTCCTGTTCTGTTAACGACACCAGTATCATAATATCAATATCTGACCCTTCGCAGTAATCTCCTCTCGCATAAGAGCCATAAAGTATCGCACTATTGAACGATTCTCCGAATAAATTCTTCATTTTGGTAGCAAATTTCATAGTAATCATGTTGATATCTTCCATAGATACCATTGAATGTTCATAACTATGCTCATATATATATTCAGGAGCACAGTCTATGTTTCCATTGTTCCAGGTTATAACACCATGTTCAATTACTGGATGGAAAAATACTTCTGAAAGTTTCAAAGGTTCGAATACTTTTCCTTGTAGCACCTTTGCATCGAATAGCCTTGTTTCTCCGGAAGAAAATTTGACTATCATCATCATATCTTCCAGTGGCTTCACCGCCACAATCTTTATATCTGCTTCTCCTTTGTTACCATAGACAATTCCATCAGAGATATACACTAGTGCCCACCTCCTTATCTATCATTACTTTTCACCACTAGATCCGTGATATACAATCATAAGCAATCCCTTTTTCTTTTACGAAATCTGTAGTATCTGTAACAATATTTTTTACCCCCTATATGTGCAATGTGTCATAGCATCCAATGACATAATCATCTAATATCCCTCCTGTTACAGTAAGTATATCCTATACTTTCTGGAGATAAAAGTATTTTTTCAATTACTTTAGGTATTCCTTAGTTCCTCCATAAATTCTTCCTTATCTTCAAAATAGATGTTCCCTCACAATGTTCCGGTTCATTTCAATCCTGCAGACTATTTTTTAACAACCCTTGCCATTTATGATATTTTTATTTAATATCTCATATTTTTGGGAATAATTCCAAGTGCTTTTGTATGTAAATAAATGACTTCCCAATATCCACTTCTGTAATTTGCATTTTGCTGCATCTGAAATATCGTATTACCTTGCCCATGTTCTTCATCTCTCATTATTGTATCAAGGTCTGTAACCCAATAACCATCTATGCCAATCGATCCAAGTATCCAGTATTCGCCCTCTGGAGTAAGATCTTTCTTTATCTGATACCTGGCTTGCTCATCCGTAATATCCATCGTATAGGGTGACTGAAGCATCGTCTCCCAAATCCGGTACTTATTATGGCGGACATAGAACATTTTTTCCCTAGATTGCAGCACCACATATCCTGTATGTTCTTTCTTTTTTGGCAAATTTCGACTGGAATTGCTTCGCTCTTTATTGATTCTTAAAAGATTTTGATTCATACCAGACAGTATATCACGTTCTTTTTCCATGTCCTGTACTTTTTCTTCTAATTCCTCTATTTTTGTTCGAAAAGCGATCTCTTTTTGATTTATTATGGTATTCATCTCATTTTCTTTTCTATGAACAGCCAGATCACATTCCTTATCTTTACGGAGCAACTGTCTTTTCAGATCCTGAATTTGATCCTGAATCATTCCTACTTCTTCATATTCCTTTTTTTCCAGAAGGAAATGAGTTGGTGTATGCTTTTCATCGCCCTTTTTATATTCTGACCACCCCAGCATGGACTGATACATTTCCCTAGCCATCTTTACAGCCCCCTAATATAGTTGTTTGCTACCACTTCGATTCTATTATGCCCAAGTGCTTTACTTGCCAGCACCATAGCCTCTCTGTCTAATTTTTTTCCAGCTTCATCTTTTCGGCATGTGTACACGCCTGATTGGAATCTTCTGCCTGTTCCCTTATTCACTCTATCATATGGTATTTCCTTGATTGGGCGGGCATACATCTTATATATTAAGGTTGCATAATCACCACGGTATGCATGTATATCTGCATTTCCCGGGACATGAAGCCACACTTTTTCTTCTGCCGGTGTGGCTGCCATTCTTCCAGCAATTTGCTCTATGTTTGGTCCTATTATTGGAGAATATCTCTCTCTTCCACCTTTATCTTTCCGGTGGTGTATGAAAAATTCCTGATTTCTAAAATAATTAAGTCCATCTGATAATGCTGCCAGGTGCCTCGATTCATCAGAATCCAATGACTCTTTCTCCTTTAATCCTATAATTTCTCTTTGGATCTGTTCCTTTGTGACCAGATCGCGGCCTTCCAGTTTCTCCATGATATTCCGACGGCATCCAGTCCCCTGGCAAAATTTTATAAATTCATCATTATTCCTTTTCGAAAAATGATGGTCACGCTCCGCATCTCCTCGGCTTCTCTTGATATCTTCTCTCCTGCGCTTAGGTGCCTGGAAGAATTCTTTATCGTCTGGCTGTATTCCATACAGTTTACCCAAAGCCTTCGCCTCTGTCTGGATTGTCCATGATGAGAGATGCTCACCTTTGTCATTTACCTGATCTGTTCGATACTGAAGCCATTCTTTGACATATTTCTTTGCACTTTTCAATGTGGTACATTCCGGATGCTCTTTTCGAATGTAATTCGCAAAGTAATTGCAGTGTTTTCGATATGTCTCGTATGTATTAAAGGAAAAAATCTTGTCACGTTCCGTTCCATTAAGCATGGCATCTTTTTTACTGGTGCCTTCTCCTGCATACAACATCTTAACTAGCTTATCATATATCTGCTGCTTCAAATCCCTAGTATAAGATTTGTTTTTTCGTCCCATTCAAATTACCTCTTTTATAAAATCCATATTCAATTTTACGTCAAATTCCATCGTAATATGGTATTTGAAAGTTAAAGCCAGGCAGCTTCCAGTTATAATCAACCTTCAGCTATACACTTTTTTTGTTCGTTTTTTCGAGCGGGTCT
>JAUNBT010000237.1:0-226 GCA_030526985.1 Lachnospiraceae bacterium
TAGTAACAGACCTGAACTGCTACTCTTCGTAATGTACCGGCTACAAACGCTTCAAATCGTCTGTATTCCTTACTTAAAAGAATACTATATAAAATTGTCCAATAGCTACTTGCTATCTTGAGTACAGATTATATATTCCTAATTATCTCTTGTCAACCCCCAAATTCATTTTTTTCTATCACCTTTTTTCTATCAATTTCATAAATAAGCTACAAAATAACAGAAA
>JAUNBT010000237.1:260-4839 GCA_030526985.1 Lachnospiraceae bacterium
TCTGTTAATCCTAAAGAAGGAATTGAGGGCGCAGTTGCAACACACATATAAGTAAAAGCTTTTTTGTTTTCACAATGAATTTCAGTTAACTTATCTTCAACCATACCTAACTGTTTTATAGTCTCTTTCGCTGAACAATTATACATAATTCCACCTATTGGCATTCGATTTTCTGCCAACACAATTCCATCTTTTACAATTACCATTCCACCATCCATATCTTTCAATGAATTAATTGCCAAGGCCATATCCTCGTAGTTGGCTCCGCAAGCCACAATATTATTTCCTTCAGAGGAGAGACTCGATGCAATTGCACCTTCTTTCACCATTAATCCTTTTATGAACCCTTTTCCAATATTACGGTCTTGTCCATAACGATTCACCACGACAATTGGAAGGATATCATCCTTGACGTTTGGCTGAATAAAGCCATTTTCTACAGTCAACTCACAATGAATCTCTTCCGGACATAAATCATTCGGGTGAACTTCCATAACTCGGCACCATACTTGAGGTCCAAATTTTTTGTACTGAAGTTCCTCCGGTTCAAACAATTCATTAAAAGCTATTGAATGATCCATAAATTCTTTATTATCAGCTACTTTATATACAGTTTTTCCTTGATCAGCCACCAGAATATCGCCAATATAAACCTGATCTGGACAAATTTCCTCAAGGTTCTCAAATAAAAAGAAATCCGCTTCCCGCCCTGGTGTAATTGATCCAAGACGATTATCCAAATGGTAATATTTTGCAGTATTTAATGTCGCCATCTTAATTGCTTTTATAGGATTCAATCCACAGTGTATTGCTTTGTTTAGCGCATAATCCATATGACCTTTTTCAATTAAGTCTACCGGATATTTATCATCTGTGCAAAACAGAAGATTATCAATTGGAAGATTATTGGCTATTACTCCTGTAATTAGTTCTTCTACATTTGGCTCTATGGATCCTTCCCTGATCATCACAGTTAATCCACGAGATAATTTGTTAAACAATTCGTTATACGTCATACTTTCATGATCATCGGTAACTCCTACAGCTGCAACTGTATTAATGTCGTCCTTACTAATTTGGGGACAATGACCATTAATGATTTTATTCTCTTTCTTAACTGCAGCAATCTTTTCTAATATCTCTGTCTCGCTTCTAAGCACAGAAATATAATTAACTTCCCCAAGAGATACGGCATTAGAATCTTGGATCAATTCTTTTACTTCTTTCACTCCAATTACTCCACCTGTCGTTTCTAAATCAAGGTTCGAAGGAACACGAGATGGAATTTGATAAAAAACATGGGTAGGGATTTTTTCAATCATACGATTTAAAATCTCAACATAATTCTTTCCATATACGCTTCCTGACATCATTGCATCAAAAAATATTCCCGTAGTTCCATGTGGCAGTGTTATTTCTGCCCAAGAATTCGGATTTAAATGTGATGTTTCAATATGCATATGCGCATCCATTAAACCAGGTGCCATGTATTTACCATGGCAATCCACATATTTTTTTGCTTTTTTATTTTTAGGAGCAAGTGCACAAAAATATCCATCCAACGTAGCCACATCCATATCACATACTGTTTCTGTGAAAACATTTACTACCCTAACATTATGATAAATACAGTCATATTCCAAAATCCCATTATTCGCATTAATACATCTTTTCATTGCTTCAATACTCATCTATCTTACTCCTTTCAAGACAATCATTGCCCTGTCGGTCATAACATCCACATCACAAAATGCACTCTGAAAAACATAATCGTCAATCGAAAACAATTCAACATTTTGAGAAAATTCCCCTTTTAATACTCCGTAATAAAAAGCCCTGTTCGCCTCAATCAATTCAGTATTAAACCGATATTTTGTTTCATTAAAAAATCCCAGAAAGCCAGAAATAAAAATATACAAATCTCCTTGCACCAAATATAAATCAATGCTCCTTGGATAAGCCCCTGTACTGTCAATCATAAATTCTGAGATTTTATTTCGAATAAAATTATGATAAGAACCATTAATATTATCACAAATATCATCTGCTGCTAAAATTCGATCTGCAACATACATAACGATTCCTGTATTCTCTTTAACGATGAAATCAGACATAACAGAGGAGATCGTAAATCCGAAATTTTCCTTTACTGTCTCACTTACCACTTCCAATGAGTTATGTGCTAACTTGTTATAATAAGTTTCACTTGCTCTTCGCATATCAGAATCTTCAAACAGCTTACTGTTTACAAGTCCACTCGTTATATACCCTGTAACATACACTACAACAATATTTGAAATTACGTCCACATATACACGTTCTGGACCTTTTCCTGAAATATCTCTAAATACTTTTCCAATCACCTTAGGTAGAACTTTTTTCATATTATCTCTTAATTGTTCCATATCTATTATCCTCCTGTCTAATATTGCATAAAAATATCATTGTCCACAAAAAAAGTCAAGAACAGCTTATATCTGCATCTTTTACAATTGTTCTTCATTGTTTATAAAAATTGTTGACTTTAACAAAACAACGTGCTAGTATATGTGGCATATGATAAAAGAGTACGCAGGGGTACACCAATTTTCAAGTTGGTGTACCCCTTTTTCTTTACCTGAACGGAAAGTACGCTTGCTAGTGACCTGAACCTATGCATAATTTTATCAAAATAAAACAACATTTATTTGGAGGTATATTATGAAAATGATCAAAGCAATTGTGCGTCCTGAAAAATCAGCAGACATTTTATTAAATTTATCTAATAATGGTTTCCCCGCAGCAACAAGAGCCAACGTTCTGGGACGGGGGAATCAACAGGGGCTTAAGATTGACACCATTCATTACGACGAATTAGCAAAAGACAGTATTACCATTGTTGTCGAGGATCAAGACAGCCAGAAAGTAATCGATTTGATTATGGAATCTGCAAAGGTAAAGAAAACCGGATCCTATGGCGATGGTAAAATTTTTGTAACTCCTGTCGATGCGGTTTACACAATTAGTTCCGGTAAACCCGAACTATGATTTTGCTCAAATGAAGGAAAGGTGTGAGTTATTATGAAAGAAATAATAGCAATTATCCGGCCAAATATGTATTTTCAAACAAAAGAAGCCTTACATAACATCAATATATATTCTATGAATAGTCAACTAGTATACGGACGTGGAAAAAATCACGACATTAATCTGACAATCAACCACGGTACCACAGAAAACAAAAGTATAGAGGGATATTCGTTATTAGCAAAAAAGCAAATTAATATTGTTGCTCGTGATAACGATGTCCAAAAAATAGTAGATACCATTATTAGCACAAATAGCACTAACACCTCAGGCGATGGAAAAATCTTTATCATCCCCACAGAAAAAGTAGTTCGTATCCGTACAGGTGTATGTGATGACGATGCACTTGTATAATGAGGTGACCATATATGGATAAAAAAATATCGAAAACCCGTTATATTTTCAACGCATTCACCACTTTTGCAGTTATTCTAATTATATGGATTCTTGTAACTGAATTCGGCATATTAAAACCAATTATATTGCCAAAGCCAATTTCCATCGTACAGTATTGGGTTAACGGATTTGCCCATGAAAATTTAATGGCTGATGTACTTGTAAGTCTTCGTAGGATTGTGTTAGGTTTTTTAGCTTCTGCGGTCGTAGCTGTACCCCTCGGAATCTTAGCGGGTACATCAAAGCTATGCGACTCTTATATTAGTCCAATCTGTGAATTTATGAGATATTTACCAATACCAACTCTCGTCCCACTTGTAATGGTTTGGTTTGGTATTGGAGAATCTGCAAAAGTCATATTATTATTTTTGGGCTGCGTTTTTCAATTATTATCAATGGTGGCTGACGCTGCAAATTCCGTATCCGATGACTTAATGAATGCCGGATATACTTTAGGTGCTTCTAAATTACAATCGTTATGGACTATTTTACTTCCAGCCGCGCTTCCTCGGATTTTCGAATCACTCCGAATGACAATGGGCTGGGCTTGGTCCTATTTGACTCTTGCAGAATTATTTGCAGCAAATACTGGCCTAGGTTATCAAATCTTAAAAGCTCAACGATTCATGCAAACAGATGCAATGTTTGGTTTAATACTTTTAATCGGGTTTATGGGCCTAATTACAGATCGTATCTTTGCTCTTGTTGATATGCTGGTATTCCATTGGAAAGAATAGGGGGATTCATATGTCAAAAATTACCGAAGATATAAAAAAAGATAATTATGGTCTCGAAGCCAAATTATCTACAAGTAAAATCGAAGCAGTTAATGTTAGTAAAATCTATAAAGGACGAAAATCCACCACAACAGCTATGGAAAACTGTAACTTAGAAGTTCTTAACAATGAATTTGTCTGTATTGTTGGTCCATCTGGATGCGGGAAATCAACTTTACTTCGTATGCTTGCCGGTCTGGACTTCCCTACCAGCGGCGAAATTCTAGTCAACGATACTCCTGTTAAAGGACCTGGCGCAGATCGTGGTATGGTTTTTCAAACATACACCTTATTTCCTTGGCTAACCGTTGAGGAAAATATTGCTTTCGGTTTCAAATATA
>JAUNBT010000238.1 GCA_030526985.1 Lachnospiraceae bacterium
TATGAGTATATCTATGATGGTCAGCCGAAGGAGCCAAAACTGATGATAGAATACAATAATCGCACATTGACAGAAAATACGGATTATACAGCAATGATTCAAAATAATACAGAAATCGGCCAGGCAACAGTTGAAATTTCTGGAAGAAATAATTATTATGGAAGTACATCTTTGACATTTACAATAAAGAAAGAAGATCCGAAGGACATTTCCGGACAGGAGTGTTACTTAAACTGCTCTGTGTATGTTTATGATGGCCAACCGAAAGAACCGGAAGTGACAGTACAGTATAATGGACAGATTTTAACTAAGATAAGTGATTATACCGTAGCGTATCAAAATAATATCAATGCGGGAGAAGCCAAAGTTCAGATAACAGGAAAAAATAACTATTTTGGAACTATTTCAAAATCATTTACGATAAAAAAAGCGGAACAGAAGATTACGGCACCTGCCGTGGAAAAAGCAATAAAAAGCAGCCCATTTCAGTTCCGTGCGAGCACGAATGGGGGAGGCGCACTGACCTTTTCAAGCAGCAATAAAAAAATTGCCACAGTGACAAAAGGCGGCCGTGTTACTGTAAAAGCGTATGGAAAGACCAATATTACAATCAAGGCAGCAGCAAATGCCAACTACAACAGTGCGTCCATTAAAACATCGGTTAGCGTAGTGCCCCAAAAGGCAGTTATAACAGGAAGCTCCTTAAAGAGTAAAAAAATATGGAACCTGAAATGGAAGGTAGATAAGACCGTAACTGGATATCAGCTCTGCTTATCTGAAAACAAGTCGTTTAAGGGAACCAAGAAATCCGATGTTCTTCAAAAGACAATTTCCCGCAAAAAAGCCGGAAAGATTTCCATCGGAGCTCTGCAGAGGAAGAAAAATTATTATATAAGAATCAGAGCCTACAAGACAGTTGGAAAGAAAAAATATTATGGAAGCTGGAGTAAGATAAAGAGGGTTGTGACGAAATAATAAAACACAAAGCAGGAGGATGAGAGATGAAAAGTAACTACACAAATTGGTATAAATGGATTGCAGCAGGAATGGCCTTCGCCTTTGTTTTCATATTATCCTGTTTTGGAGTTAGTAGAACGGAAGTAGAGGCCAGTGAGATAGGGATTGAAAATCCTCTAATTGAGGAAGACAATGAAATGGAAGCGGGACAACTGGTTACCTGGAATACAATCTGGTTCGGCAGTTATCCCCAGAGTGAGGTGACTAGTGAGACAGACGCAGGGTTATATAAGGAACTGACAGATGCGACAGGTTGGATTAATAACGAAATCACTTTAGATGGTGAAAAATACCGCCGTATTACAAAGTCAGATGCGACTTATGCGACAACTGGAAATCAATATTTTTATGATTGGACAGGTCAAGATGAAACGACCTATCATTATTTCAAATATGAGCCAATTAAATGGAGAGTATTAAATGTTGATAATGGAAAAGCTTTGCTTTTATCTCATATAGCTTTAGATGATCAAAGGTATCATTCCGTGAATGGAGACATTACATGGGAAGACAGTTCAATTCGCAGTTGGCTGAATTCCACATTTTTAAATGCTGCCTTTCCTTCTTCTTATCAGAATGCAATTTTGACTACGGAAGTAAAAAACAGTCCGAATATCGCTTATGGAATTAGCGGTGGAAATGATACAAAAGACAAGGTGTTCCTGCTTTCTGATGCAGAAGTTTATTCGACGGAACAGGCTGAATCTTATGGATTTTCAGCATCAAGAGATGTTCTTGATGAAGGAAGGAGAATGTTAAGCAGTGAATATGCAAAAATAATGGGACTTCCTACACCGACCGATGATATATATAAAAAATTTTGCACTTGGTGGACGCGGTCACCGGGAATCGGATACTCTTTGGGAGCAACGACGAGTACTACATCGTATAATGTAACACAGATCCAATATGATGGAAAAATATTAAGGGATGGTCAAAATGCGTATCTTAATTCTGGAAATGGAGTGTGTCCGGTTGTAACATTAGATCTTGCATATACTGATTTTTATAGTATTGCAGGTGAAGAAAGTTCAGATGGATCTGGCGGTGAATATCCTTATACAAAGGAACATGATGTATCTTATAAGGCCAATGGAAGTGGGGTGGATAATCTTCCAGAAAATCAGAAAAAAATAGAGGGGACTTCACTTAAGTTATCTGAAAAGGTTCCAACTAGAACGCAATATATTTTTAAAGGATGGTCTACTAGTCCTTCAACAGGAACAGTATCCTATCAACCGGGAGATAGTTATAAGATAAATGAGGATTTGATACTTTATGCAGTGTGGGATGTAATCCCTACTTACACAATCACTTATGATGCCAATGGAGGAAAGGGAGCACCTGACACACAGACTAAGATACAGGATGAGGCATTAACTTTAAGTACAGATAAGCCAACACGGGCAGATTATACATTTTTAGGATGGTCAACAAATGCTGCAGCATCAAGTGCTGAGTATCAGCCAGGTGATAAATATACATTAAATAATGCCGCAGTACTTTATGCCGTATGGAAACAAGATACGCCAGCAGCTGCGCAAGGCACCACAGTTCCTGCAACTGAAAATCCGACAACCACAGCAAGTGCCCCAGCGGCAACCACAACTACAGCAGAAGTAAAGACGCAGACTATCACAGCCAAATCTAAAACAGTTGCCTACAAATCAAAAGCCTTTTCTTTAAATGCAAAAGCCAGTGGAGGTGGAAAACTGACATACAGTACCAGCAATAAAAAGGTTGCTGCAGTGTCTTCTAATGGAAAAGTTACGGTGAAAAACTACGGACAGGCAACAATCACGATTAAAGCTGCCGCCAAAGGAGATTATCCTGCGGCAACAAAAAAGATTACGGTTAAAGTCGTGCCTAAAAAAATGAGTTTAAAATCACCGGTTTCATCAAAGAAACGAACGATTAAGGTCAGCTGGAAAAAAGATAAAACAGTAACTGGTTATCAGATGCATTTGTCAGCAAAGAAAAATTTTAAAACAGAAACATTTCAACGAAAATATAATAAATCAACGCTGAAGATGACAACCGGTGGCCTGAAAAGTAAAAAGACCTACTATGTCCGAATCCGTGCCTACAAAAAAGTTGGAAGTAAATACTACTACGGTGCATGGAGTAAAGTGAAAAAAGTTAAGATTAAATAAGCAATGCAAAAAAGAGAGGAGGAATTGTATTATTATGAAGAAGAAAATAACGTTGCTTATGTTTCTATTTGCGTTGCTCCTCAGCTTTTCTGCAAAAGCTCAAGCAGCAGAACTTACAGCATCGGGAAGCTGCGGGAATACGGCAAAGTGGTATTTATACAATGATGGAAATCTGGTGATCAGTGGTTCCGGAGCGATGGAAGATTATGAGTATGTAGCTTCGATTGTGACCACAATCAAAAATGTACCATGGGAGCAATACAGAAGTAAGATAATGAGCGTTTCGATTGAAGATGGGATTACATCCATAGGAAATTATGCGTTTTGCGGTTGTATCAATTTAAAAGAATTTTGGGTACCGGAAACAGTAACTTCCATCGGGAAAAATGCTTTTGAAAGTTGTACTAGTCTTACAGGTGTTTATTTGCCGGATAATGTGACAACAATAGGAGAACGTGCTTTCTACAAATGTGAATCAATTACGGAGGTGATACTTCCCCAGACGTTGAAAGAGATTAATGCACTTTTTTATGATTGTACCAGTCTAAAAACAGTAAATCTTCCAAATGCATTGACGAAAATAGGCAAATATGCCTTCTGTGGATGTACCAGCTTGGAAACAGTAAATAGTATGGATGAACTGTTGACAGAAATAGATATGTATGCTTTTTATGGATGCACTAGTCTGAAAACAATTTCTAACCTGACTTATGCGACTAATATAAAAACAATAGGGTATCGAGCCTTTTATGGATGTTCTCTCTTGACTGCCTTTCCGGAAGCGTCGGACGATGTAAATAGTCAGGCATTTGCATACTGCAGCAGTCTTAAGACAGATACAATTAATGCAGAAGCAATTCATACGAATCTTTATGAAAACTGTAGTGCGTTGGAGTCTCTTACATTCGGAAAAAACGTAACTACAATTCCTACTGGTTGCTGGAAACAATGCAGTGCACTAAAGGAAATTTATATAAAAGGAGAAAGTACAGGTTTAAGTACGGATTCTTCATGGCTGGATGATTGTGATAAAAAGATGGAAATCCATATTAATAATACAAACACAGAAATGATTTCCGCTTTTAAAGAAAAAGGGTTCACAGTTATAGAGGAAGCGCCAGAATTTGATATTACCGTTTCAGGACTTTCTACATACCGTCTACTTAATTCGAACCATTGCCATATTTATACAGGAAAAGCTTGCCAAACGGCGGCGGTGACAACAGGCAAGATAGGTACAGCAGTGCTTGGAAGCCAAGCTCTTTATACACATTATAGTTTGGATGTTGAACTGACAGAAAATAATTATTCTTATTATACAATGGAGCCTCTTGGAGGAACGAATGCTGGAGTAACAACTATTTACATGTATAATTCCTATATGGGAAGCCAGATTATGAAATGTTGTATTTTAAAAGCCTCTCCAACGATTACGGTTGCGGATGCAAACTTGAAAGAAGGAGATACGTTCACTTTATCACCGAAAGCAGAGGGTTCCCCGGTATTTTCCTATTCCTCTGATGACTCTGATATTTTCGAGGTGTCGTCCTCTGGTGTTGTAACTGCAAAAAAAGCAGGGACCGGAACAATTACTGTTTATGCAGCACAGACGGATAATTATATGGCGGCCGTTACGACAGTGAATGTAAACGTGGAAGCAAAAAGTA
>JAUNBT010000018.1 GCA_030526985.1 Lachnospiraceae bacterium
TCCTGCTCTACTTACTGTTAAAAACAGTAACCTAAATTTACTTTTTAATATAAAAACCCTATTAAACCCTTGTAAACGATTCGTTTTTCGGATAGAATAGTATATTATATATCGTTTTATTATACTCCCATAACTTACCATAACGCTTTATGTCTGAAAGGAGATTGTCTTATGACTTTAAAACAACTTGAGTACTTTGATGCCATCGCTACAGTTGGCAATATGACAAAAGCTGCTCAGATGTTACATATATCCCAGCCACCTTTAAGTATCCACTTAAAAGCTCTCGAAGAAGAACTCGGTGTCACACTCTTTGAACGGAATAAGAAAAAGCTGATTCTGACCAAAGAGGGCCTTGTCTTAAAGGAGCGGGTAGATAAAATCTTAAATCTGGTAAACAGCGTCTATTATGACCTTCAAAATATGCAGGTCAAAGGCCGGGCTGTCATCCAGATTGGTACAATCATGTCCGCCTCAAACCGTATGCTTCCCAATAAAATCATGGAATACAAACAGAACCATGTCAATGTGGATTTTCAAATTCACGAGGGCAGTTCCATGGATGTATTAGAGAAAATCAATTCCAACACAATTGACATTGGCTTTGTCCGGGAACCAATCCCGACTTCCGCATATCACTGTATTTCCATAAATGATCCATCTCTTCCCAATACAAGGAATGACTGTTTCACAACATTAGCACTTCCCCAGTTTTTTGAAGATCATGAGGGAGATGAGATTACACTCCTTGATTTAAAGGGAAAGCCACTAATCATTCAGCGCAGGTACAGTTCCATGATTTCCAATGAATGCCGCCACTTAGGCTTTGCACCCCACTTTATTTGTCAGAACAATGATTTAATGTCCTCTTTAAGCTGGGCTGCCTGTGGAATTGGCATCGCTGTTATCCCCTACACATCTGCTCTTTTAAACACCCACGAGGAGATGCAGATTAAAAAAATCGTAGAACCGGAGCTTTCCTCCCAGACATTACTTGTCTATAAAAAGGAAAAACATATTACACCGGAGCTTGCTGATTTTATTTCTCTGTTTTCTGGTCCGGGTGAGACTGTGATAGAAGGGAAGGAATAAGATTCCTTCCTTTCTTTTTTATTTGTTTTCGGCTTCTTCTTTTTCTCTTGCTTCCTTTTCCTTTACTGCGGCCACAATATCAGCTGCAAGAATTGGAAGTTTTCTGAATTTTACGCCAAGTGCATCTTCTACCGCTGCGGTAACAGCAGGAATCATCGGGATTAAGGCAGGCTCTCCTACTCCCTTTGCACCATAAGGTCCGGCATCACCATCACTGCTTACTACAATTGGATAAATTTCTGGAACATCCATGGTAGTCGGAATGATATATTTGGAAAATTCCGGATTTTTGATTGCTCCGGTTCTTTTATCCACTTCAATATTTTCAAAAAGAACAAAGCCTTCTCCCATAACAACGCCGCCTTCAATCTGTCCTTCTACTGCTGCGGTATTGACCGGGGTTCCTACATCATGGGCAGAAACAACTTTTCGCACATCTACTTCTCCGGTTTCTGTATTGACATCCACCTCGCAGATTGTTGTTGCATAGGAATAAATCTCATATGGGATACCTGACATATCATTTGGGTCTAAGTAAGTTGTATTCGGATTATAATAACCGGCACCGACTGCAAGTCTTCCCAGTTTACCCATGCTTCCCATCAACTCTGCATAGGTCATCTTCTTTGTCTCATCTTTATTGCTGTATATCTCATGGCATTCAAAAACCAGTTCTTCTTCTGTGCAATTTAAAAATTCTGCCGCTGTTTTTTCCAATTCTTTTCTGGCATTTAAACATGCATTTTTTACTGCATTTCCTGTAATAAATGTCTGACGGCTGGCGGAAGTGGCACCACCTTCCGGTGTTGTTAATGTATCTGCTGATGTTACATGGATATCAATATAGTCAAGACCTAATGTCTCTGCAGCAATAGCTGCACTGACTGTTGCAATTCCCTGTCCAATATCTGCTGCACCAATCATAACGTTGGCCGTGGCATCTGCTAAAACTTCAACGAAGGCTGCTGCCGGATTGGGAAGACCAGTATTTCCAACTCCATAAAACATACAGCCGATTCCATGTCCTCTTTTTATCATAATTCACCCTCCGAAAAATCCATAACTTCACGAGCTTTTTCCATCGCCAATGTCAAGGTATCTTTAAATCCTACACTTTCTGTCAATTTCTGTCCTGTCGGAAGTGTACAGCCTACTGTCTGGGCATTGATCATACGGATATCAAACTGACTCATATTAAGCTTCTCGGCAATGGCATTCATCTGTCCTTCATGTACAACGGCTGCCTGCGGCACACCGAATCCACGAAAAGCTCCGCTCATTGGATTATTTGTATATGTAAATACGGCGTGGACTCTTACATTCGGCACATCGTAAGGACCTGCTGCATGAACAGGGGAACGTCCGATAACCGCCGGACCATAAGAAGCATAGGCACCGGTATCTCCATACTGGAAAATATCTGTTACTAAAATCTTACCGTCTTTTGTCGCACCTGTTTTCGCTTTCATCACCATTGGATGACGTTTGGAAGAAACGGTAGTGGATTCTTTTCGTCCTCTTACAATTTTTACTGGTTTTTTTGTGTAGTAAGTTAATAATGCACAGTGCAGCTGCACGCCAATATCTAATTTACCACCAAAACCGCCGCCTGTTGTTGCCTGTTTTACACGAACCCGGTTTGTCGGAACGCCAAGCATCTTAGCCACCTCACCTCTGTCATAATGAGGGTTCTGGGTAGAAGCGACTACCGTAAGCATACCGTTCTCATCAATATAAGCAACACCGGCATCCGGCTCAATAAACATATGAGAAAGACGATGAGTAGAATATTCATGTTCTACAATCACATCAAATTTTTCAAATGCTCCATCCACGTCTCCGTGCTCCAGATGTTTAGTTGCATGGATATTGGAATCGCCATGAATTTTCGGAGAATCTTCCTCCAATGCTCTTTCAATTGTAAAGATTGGCTCAATCTCCTCATATTCTACTTCAATTGCCTCTAAAGCCTCTGCAAGGATTTCCTTTGTCTCAGCTGCTACAACAGCAATGGCATCTCCATAACGACGTACTTTGTCATCTACAAGACAAGGCTCATCTTTAATAATAATTCCAAAGCGATTAATACCAGGGATTGCAGTATGATCAAGAACACAGGCTACACCCGGCATTTTTCTTGCTTTTTCTAAATTTAATTTTTTTATGTAAGCATGTGGCACGGTACTTCGAAAGACACCGCCGTAAAGCATGCCCGGCATATCATAATCTCCAGCATATTTTGCAGTTCCAAGCACTTTTTCCAGAGAATCTACTTTAATCTCACTTTTTCCGAGAACAGAATATTCTTTACTCATTGACAGCCTCCTTTTGCTGCTCTTTCATCATCTTGGCAGCCAGTTTTACTCCATCATGAATTTTGGCATAACCTGTGCAGCGGCAAAGGTTTCCGGACATTGCAACTCGAATCTCAGCATCAGTCGGGTCAGGATTCTTCATCAAAAGAGCCTTGGCCGTAAGGAGCATTCCAGGAATACAGTAACCGCACTGCACTGCACCGACTTCCATAAATGCCTGCTGTACCGGATCGATTTTTCCACCGATTGCAAGTCCTTCTACTGTTATGATTTCTGCTCCATCTGCCTGTCCTGCCAGCATACAGCAGGTTGTCACAGGGTCTCCGTTAAAGATAACGGTACATGCTCCGCATTCACCTTCACTGCATCCTTCTTTTACACTTGTCAGTCCCAGATCTTCTCTTAACATATCCAGGAGTCTTTTATTTGGATCGATTGTAAGTTTTCCTTTCGTTCCATTTACCGTAACTTCAATTGTAATCTGTTTCATCGAATTCCTCCCATATTTTTATTAAGTTGATCTTCTATTACCTGAAAATCTCCATGGAAGACACCCTGTACTGCCTCTTTTTTATAAATAACAGACGGTCTTGTCTTTGCACTTTCATATACAATATCGTGAATAATCGGAAGAGATGCCATCATGGTATCCATTGTAAGTTTCTTTCCTACAAGAAATTCTTCCGCTGCTTTTAACTGAAGCGGATAACGGCCCAAAGCACCTGCTCTTAAGGAAGCAAAGGTACAGATTCCCTCATCATCCACTTTCACAACCATACCACCGCCAATCATGGAAATCGCCAATGCTTTTCTTTTTCCCAGTTTATAAAATGCGGTTGCTGTATGTTTATCCGGTTTTTCAAAAAATACTTCTGTTAAAAGTTCATTTGCCTTTAATGCATTGATTTTCTTATAGCCTTCTCCGTTTAAGAAATCAGAAAGCTTCATCACTCTGGTTCCCTCAACGCTTTTTAATACTACGGATGCATCCAAAGTAAGGACTGCACAAAGTCCATCCCCTGCTACGGAGGAAGTTGCTATATTTCCACCAATGGTTCCAAGATTTCGTATCTGAGGCGATCCTACATTTCCGCAGGCAGTTGCTAAAATTACAACATTTTCTTTAATATATTCATTGGCAGCGATTGTTGCGTGGCTGGTAACTGCGCCAATATGAACATAGTCTTCATCTACCCGGATATAATCCAATTCTTTTAATTTTTTCACATCAAGAACGACTTCTGGATTTAATTTTCTCTCATTAAATTCCAAAACAATATCTGTGCCTCCGGCCACGATTTCAGCCTTCTCTTTATATTGATCAAGCACAGGCAGAAACTCCTCCACTGTACGGGGAGCTATAAAATCAAATTCTTTCATACTATCACCTCTCAGCTTTTCCTACTTTTTCTTTATTAGTGAAATCTATATTTACAGCCCTTAATGTCTGCTATTACCTTCGTTAAATTACCATTTTGATATTGCCGTTTTGTCTCGGACTCAATCTGGGATAGCCCTTTGTCTATCTCTTCTTTTGTAAGATCTCCCACTGCTTTTACAATAGTAAGATCAGGAATATCACAATAGGGATCTTCTTCTCCTGCCCGTATGATCGTTACCGCCTTAGACGGCACATAGGAGCAGTTTGCAATATGGGTCGCACAGGCGTCCGCTTTGATACATCTATCTGCAAATACGGTTACACTGTTTGCAATTCCCCGCGTCATGCTTCGTCCGCCAAACCCGCTGGTACACACGCCACCGATTCCGTCCGTTCCTTTAATCTCCACGACTTCATCCATATCGCCTTTGGAAAGATCTGGTACAATTCCCATTCGGATTCTTTGATTCTCTTTTAAACGTATGGCAATATCTCCTCCGTTATTGACTAAAACACTGTCCACATCCTGCTTAAAAATCCAGTCTGCCACTGCGTCTGCCACCGCCCCGGCCACTGTGGCCATAGGAGTCAGAGTCGGTTCTCCTACACGGACAACCGTTTCATACATTGTTTTACTGATTCCGGCAAGGCATTTTTCATCAATCAATTCCGGATATTTCTTAAGTTCCAAAAGAGACCCGGCAAGAACTTCAAGCACAGCCTCCACCACCTGAAAACTGTCCCTGCAAAGGCCGGACATCATCTTATGATCCTTCATGGCAGAAACCACCATGGAAACCGGTCCATAATCAATAAATACTTTTCCGTCCTGTAAAATTCTTACCGCGTCTTCTTTCATATCAATCATCCAATCTATACAAAAATTAAGTTTTATTTATACTCAGATACGTCTTTGATCTGATCCATATGTCCACCAATGGCTTCATAATCTTCCAAAGTCATAGTATATTCTGCTGGACATACTGTTGCCGGAGTCGGCACCCAGGTAAATCCTTTGTTTACAACCTTTGCTGTATCAACAAGGAAGTTGATTCCACCGCCCGGATATACAAATGCCGGTGCACCGCCGATTGTAAGAACGGCTTTTCCGTCGTGAACTGCGTTGGTAATCGCAAGAGGTTTTGTACAGACACCGCCTCTGGCACTTCCGCCGGTTCCTCCGGAATACAAAACAGATGTCATGGAATTCTGACAGGCTTCATTGATTGCTGTCACTACGCCCATTGCCTTATCGGTCATTGGGATTTCCTTCACATCACCATCTTCTAATACTTCAAACAGAGCATAAATTTCACCTGTTGTATTGACAACTAAAATCTGCATTCCCGCTTTTGCAATACTCATATCCACGCTCTTAATTACTTCTCTCGGAGTTTTTAAGGTAGTTCCTCCAATACCGTCGCCGTGTTCTCCAAAATAACGTCCACGGGAACTCTTTGTAGCATTCGGAATTACACCACTCCATGTCATTCCTACTGCTTCTCCAGCTAAATGCTCGGAACAAAGACCAATTACATGGTGGTCGATTACGATACAGTCATCGACTGCTTCTTTCATCTTTCTGGCAAAAAGACCTACGGTTGCACTTCCGCAGCCAATTCTCATCTTCTTTTCCTGGATTCCGTCGATAATCGGTGCTTCTCCCTGTTTTACAACAAGTTTTACTTTCTTATCTACAGTTAAAGTAACTTCTTCTCCATTGGCCAGTTCTACAATTGTTTTTGCTGTAATGAATCCGCTGTCACCAGTTCCGGTCAAATGATTGGCACCACCGATTGCGATCATCTTGGAACCATATTCTTCTGTATTTACCATACCAACCGGTTTATTATCACGGTAAACGGTTGCGCCTTCTTCCCCAATGTAAGTATTCGTATCCAGTTTGATAACAACACCGCTGTAGCTTAATGGTGCTTCTGTTACTACAGTAACAACATCTACGCCGTCACGACATTCCTTTACAATATGAGGTGCCGGTTTGGAACAAGGGTAGTTTGTACCTGCTCCGACAGCTGTAATAATAGGACGATTCAATCTGCCATCGTGCTCAACCTGAGGTTTTGCTTCTACTTCTAACTTACGGTTGCGGACTAATCTTCCGCCCTCGTTTGTATAACGTTTACATGCACCAGTGGATCCAACAGGAACCTTACACTGGATTGGACAGGAGCTGCAGACAACAACGCCGTCTTTAATTTCATCATTTTCAATCGCATTAAAATGGCAGACTCTGCGGCAGATACCACACTCTACACATTTGTCTGTAATCGTCACTGCCGTCACTTTTTTGCCATCCTTTGTCACTTCAATGGCATTAATTGGACAGTTTTTTACGCACATCTGACATTTCTTACATGCATCTTCTTTGATTTTAAACATTTTCTCACTCCCAATGATATGATGTCGGGTTTCTAAGTATTTAACCCTATGATGCATCAGGCCAGAAGAATCCACTCCCAGCCTCAGCATCATAAAAATTACTATTTTTCAGTAACCTCGTAATATTTCTCATGGCCTTTGTTGAGCAATTCGAAGAATTCTTTGGAATCTTCCGGATCCTGTTTGGTAGCTAAGCTTACTACTACCATTGTGATTGTAGAACCAAGAAGTCCGATTGCGCCGTACCATGTGTTTCCGATATTCCATACAAAGTATGTCATCAATACTAAAACAGTTCCTACGATAGCAGAAACGATTGCAGCCTGTTTTGTTGCTTTCTTCCAATAGATTCCAAGAACCAGAATGGAGAATAAAGGCATAACAATAGCAATAGAGAACATAATCAGGGTAAAGATCAAATCCGGTGGGTTGATTGCCATTAAAGTACTTGCAAGACCAATTGCAAGGATGACAATACGTGTTACCATTGTCTCGTTCTTTTCACTGACTTTCAGATGTAAGGTTTTCTCAAGTAAATCCTTCTTAACAATTGCAGAAGATACACTTAAGAATGCGTTGGCTGTGGAAAGACCTACAGCGGAAGCACCAATAAAGAAACCAATCATCAATACTTTTGCTAATGCAGGGCTGAAGCTTAATACAAAGTTCTTTACCATGTAAGGGATAATCAGCTCTGTTGTTGCAGAGTCAAGTCCTGGTGCTAAGGAAAGACCGATCAGACCAATCAACATACATCCAGTCCATACAATTGCCTGTAAAACAGGTGTATAGAAAGAGAGTCTTCTCTGTGTCTTTAAGTTGTCCCCAAAGTAACCGGAACGTACAAATACGTGAGGAAGCATGATAGTCCATCCAATTGCACAGGAGAATGGATATCCAAATCTTCCACCATAGGTTGTCCAAGAATCCGGCCCCGGATAGGAGAAGAATTCCGGTGTCTGTTCCCACAGATTAGAAATTGCTGCTGGCAAAGAACCACCAAATCCTACAATCAGACAGGCAATTACAATAACCCATAATAAAATAATAAATAACAATCCCTGTACTGTATCTGCCATAGCTGCTGATTTAACACCGCCGACACATACGAAAATCGTCATAATAAGACCTACAACGATAACTGCCATAGAATAAGAGATATTTCCATCTGTTGCATACTGTGCTGCATTTGCAATCGCTACCAATACGGATGTTACATATGGTAAAGATGCTACGAGGAAAATAAGTCCAAGTAATGTAGTAAGGACTGGGGATTTAAATCTCTGATAGTAAAAATCGGCTGGAGTTTCATATCCGCCACCTTTTTGTCTGTTTACAATCCATACTTTGTTCATTGTGAAATGTGCTACAATCGGGAATAATGCGATATAACTCATCTCAGAAATCCAGTAACCGATACCACCTCTGTAGTAAGCACCAGGGCCTGCAAAGAATACCCATGTACTCATCAGGGATGCAATATAAGTCATAATAAGAACAGGAGCTGAAACTTTCGCTGTCAGCATACTGCCGCTTGATTTTTGTTTTTTCTCCTTCTGTGTTACATAAAATGCCACACCGAGAAGAAAGATCATATAACACGCAAACGCTATCCATAC
Source organism: Lachnospiraceae bacterium (assembly GCA_030526985.1). Classification (GTDB taxonomy): domain Bacteria; phylum Bacillota; class Clostridia; order Lachnospirales; family Lachnospiraceae; genus SIG292. The sequence goes on from JAUNBT010000018.1 coordinate 8,808, forward strand.
AGTTGTTGAACTTAACATTCCTAATCCTCCTCTTCCTCTTCTTTCAGTTTCTGGATCTTGTAAACTTTACTCATTCCTATGTAGATCACTACCCAGATGCCGCCGACTAAAATAAGTCCTGACACAAGGCACATAAAGGAATCCCCATATTTTGGGAATCCTGGTATGTTGTAAATCACGTAAAGTACCACTACAATCAATAACCAGATTTTTTCTACCTTCGTAATTTTCATAAGCTCTTCCTCCCTAGAATCCACTCATTTAAACTGTTACCATGTTCCTCAAAAGAGAAAACGGCAAATGTTTTCTCTTATCGATTCTCACATTTGCCGCTTTGCATACCATTTGATTTCTTATTTTCCGCTTAAAGCCTTAGTAGCCTCATCACGAACTTTATCAATTGCAGCAGCCATATCAGCATCTACGCTGTATACATCATCGGATTCCATAATCTGATAGAATTTCTCTTCTGCTTTCTGTGTTAAAGTCTTGCTTCCAGCTCTTTCCCACTGAACAAGTCCGTCTCTGTTGAACATATCCGGACGATGTGGCTCCTCATAATGTCTCATTGTATGCTCACTCATTAAGAAGCTGAAGGAAGGATCTTTGTCGATTCCTGCAAGAACCTCATCCCAGTCAAATGCCTCATCATCTACTGCAAGTCCACGACGGAGTCTTCTTGCAATACCGAAGATTTCGTTATCGATAATCAACTGAACCGGGCTGATTGTCTTTGCTGTCTCTAACTGACCAGCTCCACCTAATACAGATGCGGAAGACATTGCCATAGCATCGATTAAGTTTGTTCTCTCAATGAAGTTCTGAGCATCCAATGTTAAGGAATCTGTACCTGTTCCATAAGAATGTGCAGGGATGTTGTATCCTTCTTCAAATAATTCCATAGCAACCAGACGAGCTGCTGTAATCTCTGTATTGGACTGTAATGTATAAGTTGACATCATATCCATGGAGAATAACAGTGGAGTTGCAATTACAGGAAGTCCTGGGCATAACAGCTCTAACATAACGATCTGTGCAAATACCTCTGCACAAGCCATGAATGCGGTACCAACTGCTGTTACAGGTGTGTTAGCTCCTGCTGTTGGCAGGGAACAAGGCTGAACTGGAACACCAGCTAAAGCACTTCTATAAAGAATCTCTGCGTCCATGTGTTTGTAAGTCAGACATGGAACAGAACATGAAATCATGGAAATGACTGGTTTCTCTCTTAACTTGTCAGCACCACCAACAGATGTAGCTGCAAGATCGATCAAGTATTTTACATTATCTGCTTCATAAGGCTGAACCCAGATATGTTTTGCTGAATGTTTTAAAGCTTCTGCTAATGTCCAAACATCAACTGCTGCCTCATCTACGTACTCACCGGATGTAGATGGCAGTGTAACGAAATCAAGCTGATCCATTACGTTTGTAATTTTGTACCACTCATCAACCTCTTCCGGTTTTACATAATGAGTCTGGTTGTCAATTGTTCTGTAGTTAGGAGCACCTGTGTTAGTTCTTGTGTAGAAGTCTCCTGTTGGGTTAGGGAATTTTAAGTCATACTTTCCACTTGGGGAGTATAATGTAAATTCTGCTGGTACCTCAGCGATTGCCTTGTCGATGATTTCTTTTGTAAACTTGAGGTCCTTTGCCTCCATGTCTACGATACATCCTTTTTCAGCTAAGGCTTCTAACATCTCATCATGATCTAAATGGATTCCTCTTTCAATTAAGAGCTGCTCCATTCTGTTTTTCATGTGCTGTAATTCCTCTGCAGTCATTACATTGTATTTTACTCTTCCTACCATTGATTTGTTCCTCCTTTGGAATACTTATTTATGGAATCTTTATTATGGAATTATAAAATCATTCCATTATTTGCTAAGAACATATTCCTTTGCCCAGTTAGCTGCTTCTGCTGCATCTGCTGTAAATGCATCTGCTTTGATCTTGTCTGCCCATTCCTGTGTTACAGGAGCTCCGCCGACCATAACTTTAACCTGATCACGAACACCAGCTTCTTCTAATGCCTGGATAGTACGTCCCTGCTCGTTCATTGTAGTTGTAAGAAGTGCGGACATTACAACAACGTCTGGTTTGTACTCTTTGATTGCTTCGATATATTTCTCAGCAGATACGTTAGCACCAAGGTCGATTACCTTTAAGTTAGCACTTCTCATCATCAGACATACAAGGTTTTTACCGATATCATGTAAGTCACCTTTTACTGTAGCTGCTACAGCAGTACCGATTGTGGTATCTCCGCCGCCTTCCAGTAAAGGTTTCAGAACATCAACACCTGCGTTCATAGCTTTTGCTGCTACTAATACGTTAGGTACGAAAATCTGTCCTTTGGAAAATCTGTCACCGATTTCATTGATTCCTGGCATTAAACCTTCATTTAAGATTACCTGTGCATCTAATCCCTGATCTACTGCTTCCTGTACCTTTGCTGGTGTTCCGTTGACATCACCTTTGATTACTAATTCTGTAAGTTCGTTTAAAATTGACATTACGCTTCCTCCATTCCTTTAAATACGCTGTTTTTATTTGATATGTACATTTTAATCGGAATTTTGCTTTTATTCTATGTCAATTTTTCGTATATTTAAAAAAATGCTTGTGTTTTTTCAAACATCAAGCATTTTCTATTATTTTTTGCACTTTCATGCTATTTTTTTATTTTTTCATTCTGTTTCTGTAACTTATTTCCTGTAAATTATTGGTCAAAAATAATTTTTTAATATTTTTTTGCCAAAAAGTTTTACAAATTAACTTTTGATATTTATTTTCTCTTTAAAGTTAAGTTTGGATGATTCTAATACTTTTGATATGATTCCAATTCCGATTGAAGATATAATGACCAAATTGGTTTCAGACACCTGAATATCCCAATCTTCCATCTGAATTTCCGTTCCAACTGCACTGACCTGTTTCGCACCTTCTGTCGTTTTGGCAAATCCTTTCATTCGGAATGTGAACGGTGCCACTTCAGAAAGGAATTTTTTCAGTTGCTCGACTTCCACGGCCTCTGTTGTCACCATGGTAATCGTATTCGGTCTCGCCGAAGGAGTATTAGTCGTCTCCTGGGCTTCGGGTTCTGCCTCTCTTTCATTGGAAAGAATCTCTTTTACCGGCACGTTACCATAGGTGGTTTTGTAGATATCTGCCTTCGGATTTAACTCACGGATTTTTTCCTCCACTTCAGCGATTTGTTTTTCGTCCGCTAAATCAATTTTGTTTATAATCACCGCTCTGCTGTATTCAACCTGCCGCTTTAAGGCAACTAATACCGCTGAATGTTTCAGAAAATACATGGCATCGGTCAAGCAAATGGAACCACAATAATCATAAGGCGTCTGTGTATACTCTTTGATTGAATCTAAGATGGAGGAAATACTGGCCGGATCTGCAAGACCAGATGCCTCAATAAAAGCATGAGTGATATCTTTTTTGGATAACTCCACTAAGGCTTCTACAAATTTATCTTTGATACAGGCACAAAAGATAGAACCATTGGTAAGCTCAATCATATCATTGTCTTTATTCTGGCTTTGCACCAGTGCACCGTCCACGCCGGTTTCACTGAATTCATTTACAATCAGCCCAATTTTTTCATCTTTATATTCTTCTAAAATGTGATTTAAAAATGTGGTCTTTCCCGCTCCCAAAAATCCTGTCAACAGGACTAAATGTATCATATTTTTCACCTGTTCCTTCTATATAATAGCTCTTTAGTTATAAAAGTTCATATTCATAATATATTCTTCCATAAAACTTGGATGATCTGCCAGTTCTACGTGAGTGGTTGTCTCTGGAATGTTATTTATTTTTTCCCGGTAGGAAGAATCTAATAACAGTGTCTGTACTCCCTGTCCAGCACCATTTCCGATAGACATAATCCGCTCTCTCGGCACTGCCGGAAGAAGCCCGATGGAAAGTGCATTGTCAATATCAATATAATTTCCGAAGGCTCCGGATAAAATTAAAGCATCCACATCATTCGGTGTCAGGCCATACTCGGAAAGAAGAATCATACATCCGGAATAAATTGAGCTCTTTGCAAGCTGAATCTGACGAACATCCTGCTGACAGATGTAAACCGGATTTTCTCCTTCAGTAAAATAGAATGCTGTGTTGAACTCTTCCACTTCACCTAAATGCTTGGCAAGTTCACTTCCCGGATGGACTTTTTCATAATCTTCTCTTGTAATCAGTCCGCCTCCATCATCGATCATACCAACTCTTCGAAGCTCAGATACGGCATCAATGATTGCAGAACCGCAGAGACCTTTGGCTTCCTGATTTCCAATTACCTGAATCTTCACCTGATCGTTTTCTAAAGAAATCTTCTCAATAGCACCGTCTGTTCCACGCATACCGCAGGCAATATTTCCACCTTCTAATGCAGGTCCGCAGGCAGTGGAGGAAACCAAATATTTTGTCTTATTTCCAACTGCAATCTCTCCATTTGTACCAAGGTCGACCATCAGATATTTTGCATCTTCCTTCTGAAGATTTGTAAGAACGGCCGTTGTATCTGCACCGACAAAACCACCAAGAAGAGGTAAAAATTCAATCATTGCTTCCTCAGCGCAGTCAAGTCCTGCTTCCTTTCCATTCGAACGAACACTCTCTGCAGTAATATTGACAAATGGACTGATTCCAAGGTTTGCCGGATTAAATCCAAAGAACAGATGCTGCATTGTACTGTTTCCGCAGAGAACCACATGATACAGATTAGCAAGAAGACCTTCTCTCTCGGACTCTGCTTCCTGGAACATATTATTGATTGTCTCCTGAATCAGACTTCTCATCTCAATGAGGTTTTCCTCTTTCTCCTGAGAAAATACATTACGGGTAATAACATCAGCACCATGAACAATCTGCTTATTCAGTGCTGATTTTACAGAAATTAAGCTGCCTGTGAGCAGATCATAAAAATAAGCTGCCACTGTCGTTGTTCCGATATCAATTGCCGCACCGTAGCATTCTTTTGTTGTATCGCCATTTTGAATATCTAAAATTTTGTCATCAAAATAAACAAAAGTAGCTCCGACAAAGGAAAAATCACTGCTCATTGCCGCAAATTTTCTCATAACCGGAATTGCCACTCCTGTAAAAAAAGACCCACAATGCTCCGGTGTCAGTTCTTCTTTCGTGTAGTATACCTTTTTGATTGAAGGATTCTTTGCCACATCAGCGAGACGGCTGTCTGTAAGCACATTACCGTTATGTACATAATCTTCTTCTGTCAGATATACCATCTCATCCTGTTCCACCATCGTCTTGCAGGCCAATACTTTTTCTTTTTGCCCATTTCTTTCCACTGTAACCGCGCACTTGCCGCAGGTTCCCTTTCCACCGCATATTAAATTCAGCGGAAAACCAGCTGCCTGACATGCCTCTGCCAATGTGCCGCCTGTTACAGAAATCTCTCTGGACTGATTCATAAATTTCACTTTATATTCCATACTTTACCTCTCTTCTTACACTGTAACTAAATCGATCTCCCGAAAATAACAGTCTGTCTTCGAACATTTCCGGCAGTCATGTGCCACGGAAATCTCCGGATTTGTTGTATCCGCCCCATAGGTATACATCATCGTTTTTTCCGGAATCAACATATAGCTTTTGTTTATTGTAACCTCCAAATCTGTCTCTGCCAGCAAAAGGTCCAAATAATCTTTCTGGTATTCTAACGGGATTCCATCTTCACCCGGTGAATATTTTTCAGTCAGATTGCGGCCTTCTTCTTTCATTTTTTGGAAAATGTGTTCGTTCATTCGATTCGAAGCATTAAACAATGCTTCATTTGCCATATCATTAATAATATAGGCTTCAAAAAAATCCCCATCTGCCATCATCCCATTAATCAGGTCTAAGATTTTCTCTGTTGTATAGCACAGACAGACCAGCTGTTTTTCACACCGGTCCACATCTTCGATTCCTGTTTTAAAGTAACCGTCTCCCTCCAGATATAAAATCTTCAGCTCTGTATTCTCCTCTGCTATTTTTCTCAGAGCTGGAAGCTGTTTTCTTATCGATTCATTTGATTCGTTATCCTTATCGATTCTGAGTCTCCTGCAGAGTTTATCCATATTTAATTCAAATTTTGGGTGTTCAAAATAAATCATGCCGTTCCCTCCGATCGTACTTTCCCTTTTTTCAAAAGTTCCTGTCTGTAGTGTTTCGGTGTTACCCCCTTCATCTTTATGAAGACCTTCGTGTAATAACTCTGGTTGTTATAGCCAACATTATTCGCAATCTCCAAAAGACTTTTGGAATGATCTCCCATAAGAATAATGCTGTTATTAATACGAATCTCATTGAGGTAATCAGTAAAGCACTGGGAAAATTCCTTCTTGAAAAGCTTTGACAGATAAGTCTCATTCACATGCAAATATCCCGCAAGATCCCTAAGTGAGATTCTCTCTGTAAAATGTTCTTCAATATAGCGTATCGCTTTTTCCATCATTGGAGAATGTTCATGATACATATTAATAAACAATTCATCTACATAGTACTCCACTTCCCGACGCATTAGCTCTGTCACTTCTGTAAAAGACCTTACTTTTAATATTTCCTTTAAAAAAGTTCCCTCATAGTTTATGAATTTTTTATTTATAATTCCATTCTTTTGGGCCAGCTCATACATCTGAGAATACACATTGATCACCTGAAGCTTAATTAAATCCAGGTTGCCGGAAGTATCAATAAAAATTTTATCCAGCAGACGCTCCAACGTAGTCATTGCAGCTTCTTTTTCTTTCGTGATAATGTGTTTTTTTAGTTTATCCATTAATTTGTCATGTTCAATCTCATCTGAAATAGTGATACTGTTAAACTTTCTCTGTTTTCCGATCCGGTTTCCTGCCTTAATCTGTTCATTGTATTTGTCATTTACATAATTATACTCTTCCCAGTTCTTAAAGCAACTGCTGACTGCTGTATATAACAAATCGGAATACTTTTGTGCTTTTACCGCAGAAAAATTATCAATTGTTTTCAATTTGTCCACCAGAATCAAGACCGTCTCCGGTGTAATCTCATTGACCTCCATAAGTCCTTCCACTACACTGGCATCCACACTTCCCATAGAAAATGGACCTGCCAATACACAGCCTTCATTCAGGCCATGCAAAATTACAGACATCGAAATTAAGGTCAATCCACTATTGCAATTAAAAAAATAGGGAGACCCTAATTCTGCCGCCATGTCTGTCGAAAATTTAATCATCTGACGACAATTGCTTTCTTTCTCATAGTAACAATCAAAGGCACAACAAAACTTCTTTTCTTTTAAATATTCGTCCTGAATCTCACTCTCTTTATCAAAATAAGTAAGTGGAACATTGGTACACTCACTCAGTGTATTCAGACACTGCTGCAAAATTTTTAACTCAAATATCGTCATGTTATCTCCTACTGTGGCTGAAATCTATCCACTATTTTAGAAAGAGTATCAACCGCTGTATATCCATAGTCTACATGATTCTCTCTGGCGAAATCCTCTGTAATTAAGGCTCCGCCGATTAATATGTACGGCTCTTTTTCAAACTTTGTATTCTGAATCACACGAATCGCATTGCTTAAGTGAATCAACGCCGAGGACAACATTGCCGAGATAATCACACAATCTGCATGATTTTCCTGTATACTCTCAACAAATTGCTCCACCGAAACATTAATTCCCAAGTCAATCACCTGATAACCATAGGATTGTAGCAGAAAGGACACAAGGTTTTTGCCAATGGAATGGATGTCTCCCTTGATTGTACCTACGACAATGACCTTTTGACGATCCACTCCTTTAAAATCTACCTGAACTTGTTTCTTTTTCAGGATTCGAATACATTCATTAAATGCCTTTGACGCTAACAGCAGCTGTGGAATAAACATCTTCCCGTTCTCATAATAAATGCTCACATCGCTCATGGACGGGATTAATACTTCATTGATAATATCCTGCGGATTTGTCTGATTCTCGACAAGCTCCTTACATAACATCGAAGTCTTCGCCACATTGCCTGAGACAATTGCCTTCCGAAGACTTTTTCGTTTATTCTCCATATACTTCACCTTTGTTCTAACTGCTTTTTCTTATTATTATACTTCTTTTCTTTTTTGTTTACAATAATACCTAGATATTTAGTAATAATTTTATTACTTTTATATAAATTTTTAATAAATAGCTTTCATTCTCATTTATGACTTAAAAAGGACAAGAAAGTAGTAGGAATTATAAACGATTCCCATACTTCATCCTGTCCTCCTTATCAATAAGTCATTCTTTAGCTGTCAATTTAATTCTTTTTTGTTCCAGTCATAATAAATAAGGAAAAGTCAAGCCGTTTCTCACCAATATTTTTATGATCAAACAGGAATGTCTCAGATGTTACCTGATCAAACCCCCAGCTTTCTAATTTTCCTTTCAAATCATCCTGGTCAAATCCAAAATGTCCATCAAATCCCGGACGGTCATCATGAAAATGTCCATCCTCCGGATTCATATCAACGATACACAGACATCCACCATCATTTAAATAGTTATGAAACATCTTAATACCCGCTTCTAAGTCTACCACATGATGTAATGCCATAGAGTGGAAAATAATGTCATATTTTTTATCGAGGGTATCTCCGCCGATTAAATCAACTGCATAAGCGGCTGCATTTTTTACATCCGCCATTTTGATTTTCTCATTCACGATGTCAATCATTTTCTCAGCACAGTCAACAAAATCAACAGATTCAAATTTGTCCAACAAATCAAATCCAACTAAACCGGTACCACATCCAAATTCCATTGCTGTTTTATATTTTCCGTCCGGAATATAATTTTTTATTTTTGTTGATACATTTTTTCCACGGGTAATTCTGGTTGGGTTATCCCAATTTGCGGCTAACTTGTCATAATCAAATGCCACTTTTTACATCTCCTTTTTCTTAAGCGTCTACTAACACAATGCCAAGGCGGTCCGCTGCTGCTTTTGCCTGTTCCATGGAAGTTGCGTCTCTTAATACAAGACGTCCGCCTCCTCTGTTTAATGCATCCACAAAATATACACCTTTATCTGTCTCAAGAGTAATTTTCTGAATTGCATGTTCTGTGCCTTCCACGATATCGACTTCAATACCGTCTGCTTTTACCATCTGGACTGCTTTATTGTACATCTCATAATCAGAAGTGGAAGCTCCATATACCGCACCCATCAAAACGCCCGGAATGTTAATGGAACGTCTTGCAAAAAGTTCAGGGTATAATTCCACTGTCACCTTCTTAATCTTGCCTTCTGCTAATTCATGGGCAATTCTTGCTGCGTTGGTCGGAGAACCAACTGCCTGACTGCTGCCGCCTACTACGGCATCGCCGAAGGTATCTAAAATATCATTGGTTCCTTTTGCCATGGATTTTGCAATCTCTCCGGCTTTTTCTAAGGTCTCCTCGATCTTTTTGGCTTCTTTTTCTTTTACTTCATCGCTGACTAAAGATTCTACTGCCGGTTTTCTCTTAAAGAATGGCTCCATATATTCTACAACAGTCGGTACGATGGCATGTCCGGATTCAACATGGACAATACTTGCCATAGCAAGCATAACATCAAATGGTACATTCACCGTCATATCTACTTTCATACATAATCTTGCAGAATACATACCATTCAAGATTGCTCCGCCGACATGGGTGGTACAAAGGGCTGGAACTAACACTCTTGGCGTACATGGAACACCGATCGTTGGGGATAGGGCAAGCACCATTGCCTTCTCCATCTGATCCGGGGTTCCGTCTTCTAATGCCACTGTCGCAGCTGCGATACAGGCGGAACCTGCACCGTAACCTTCCATATTACATCCGGTAGTTACTTTTCCGACACGGAATAAGCTTCCTATCTTTAAGATTAAAGCTGCACACTCTGCTGTCTTTTTCTCATCATAGCCTGCATCTTTTACTGCTTTGATGAAACCTGCGTAAGGACAGGAATCTCCTGTACCGGCACAAGGTCTTAAACCGATACAGTGATTTCCTACCTGAGCTGCCAAAGTATAAAGCAGGGCATTGTCAAGGAAATTGTCTTCGAAACATTTTGGTCCGTCTATTTTATTTAACTGGGAAGCAACGGTTCCAAGAAGGATACTCTCTCCATCCTTTAAACCAATCTCTAATGCTTTCATGTTATGGGCATATTCTTCCATTACTTTTGTGAGAATTTCTTCTCTTGAAAGGCCAGTACGAATCTCAGTTTCCATTATTACAATATCAACCACTCTGGCATCATATTCCTTTGCCAGTGCAAAAACCTCACCCATCGTAAGCGGCTGTTTTTCGCTGATTTGTTCTCTTAGATTACTCATAGTTTTTACCTTTTCCTCTTTATCACAAATTCAGGATTTTTACTATCTTCCTGTTGCGTATTTGCTCTCGATTTCTCTAATCTCTTTTAATCCAATCAGGTCATTGAACTGCTCAAATGGAATCATGGAATCAATCAGATTAGCTGTAGTACCGTCTTTTTTCAGGCCTTCCCATAAATCAACCATTGCTTTTGTTGTTACATAGGTAGATGCTGTTGGGTAGATTACCAGGTTATATCCTAAAGACTCTAATTTGTCATTTGTAAGAAGAGGAGTTCTTCCACCTTCTACCATGTTAGCCAGTGTAAGTCCAGGAATTTTTGCGTTGATTAATTTCATCTCGTCTTCAGATTCAGGAGACTCGATAAATACGATGTCAGCGCCTGCCTCTTTAAATGCAAGTCCTCTTTCGATTGCGGCATCGATTCCCTGTGTGGTACGTGCATCTGTTCTTGCCATAATCATGAAATCAGGGTTTACACGTGCATCTACTGCTGCTTTGATTTTTCCAACCATCTCGTCTAATGCAACAACCTGACGTCCGATCATATGTCCACATTTTTTCGGCATAACCTGATCCTCTAACTGGATTACAGCAACACCTGCTTTTTCATATTCTTTTACAGTACGCATTACATTTACAGCATTACCAAAACCGGTATCTGCATCTGCTACAACTGGAACACCAGCTGCCTCTACCATATTTGCAGCTCTCATAACCATCTCGCTCATAGACATAAGACCTACATCAGGCTGTCCTAAATGGGAAGCAGACTGGCCATATCCTGTCATGTAAACAGCGTCAAATCCTAATTTTCCAATAATCTTTGCTGTTAAAGCATCATGTGCGCCAGGTGCTACTACGATTTTGTTCTTTGCAAATAATTCTCTCATTTTCTTTCCGTTATTCATTGTTCTTTCTCCTTAAACATTTTTTTGTTCATTATCCAAAAGGTTAAATTCCTGTTTCATAAAACTCAATACTGCATCGGGATAATGTTTACCAAGCACTCCCATTGCAAACATAAGGTAGTCATCATCAAAAAGAATCTTCGGCCGTTTGATTGGCAGAAGGGACAGATCCGGGTGGTCAAAACACCGCTCCATCATTTCCTGTCTTTTTTCATGATCCATATAGACAAATGCACCTCCGACACAAAGAACTGTCTCCACCATGCGGAGGTCTCTTCCTACAGGTGTTCCTGCCATAAGTCCCATCTCCGGATCATTCTCTTTCATAAAGGTTCCGGCGTGGCGTTTTAAGGCAAGGTCAATGGCACAGTATGCCAAAGCCCGGTCTATGGTCTTTTCTTTCTCGTCTTTTGCTATATGATTTGTATTTTCTTCTAAAAATTCTGTATATTCCAACAGTTCATCCGGTTCCATCGAAACCGCAGGATTATCGAATACCCTTAAGACCGCCTTTGGCCCAATCGCTTCCGGAATACCGGTTGCACTCACGCGCATTCCTAAATTTCCTTCCACTGTCCGGTAGGATACCTGTTTTTGATTGCTGATTACAAGGCCTCTCTCCTCTAACTCCAAGCCTTCTAATCTGGGGAGAACCGAATGAATGTCTGTTGTTGCTCCGCCGATATCTACAATAATCAGCCCGTCAATCCCATCCTGTTCATAGGTTCCTCTGGCCAAAAGCTCACTTGCTAAGAGAACGGCACCCGGTGTCGGGATTACGGTCTGGTCGGCAAGGTTTTCGCGAAACTCTTTTAATCCCTGTGCCTTTGTAATCTGGCGAATGAACTGTTCGTGAATCGCTGCTCTTGCCGGTCCAATATTTAATTCGTGGATGGTTGGCATAATATTCTGTACCCGGATATAAGGAATCCCCTCTTCCCGGAGTCTGCCTGCCGCATAACGCTGGGCGAATTTGTTGCAGGCAAGAATTACGGTCGCTTTTCCTTTTACTTTGCATATAATCTCTACATTTTCATGGACTGAAGTCTCATCCCCGCTGTCTGTGCCGCCAGCTAAGAGGATGATGTCCGGGCAAATCTCCCGTAACACCTCTTCCCTGTATTCCGGTGATTCATCGGAGGAAATTACCTCCATCACACGGGCTCCGGCTGTCATTGCAACTTCCTTGGCCGCCTTGGCTGTTACTCTTGGCATATAGCCTAAGGCAACCATCCGAAGTCCTCCTGCTGCACTGCAGGAACTATATTTTTTTGTATTTTCAGCAAATTCGATTCCGGACTCTTCCATTGCTTTTTTTGCTTTTTCGGCACCCTGATTAATATCTTCTAACGTAGTCAGTGCCTGGCTCCGTCCGCAAAAGGTGAGTACCTCGTCCTCTAAATGAAATGCAGCTGCTTTTGTATAAGTGCTTCCTATGTCATAAACCAGAATATTTGCCAACATTTTATCATCCCCTACTGTAACTTTGATTTTTCAATATATACATAGCCTTCCATGATTCTTCTTGCAGTACGAATCAGAGAAGCTTTTTCCACTTTTCCATTTTCTACGGCTGCCACTACAGGAAGAACTCCTGCCGGATGGCCGATACGAATTGTCTCAATAGAATCAATATGAGGAATTACCTGATTTACAATTGTGCCGGAAATCTTTGCTGCTGCTCCGGTGCAGGCTGTAGCAGTTCCTGCGTAGGTCTTATGAAGAACCTGCATAAACATCAGTCTGGATACGAAATCAACATCCTCTTTTTTGATTGTATTTCCTGTTGTAAAATCAGTGTAATCTGCTGCTTCTGTTACGAATGCGATCATTGGGAAAGCAGGTGCTTTCTTTGTTGCTTCCTCTGGAGTGGAAGCCATGCCAATCATAACACAGCATTTGGAACGAATCTCTTCTAAGTAAGCTAAAAGTTCTGCATTGCCATCGATTTCAGCCGGTGTTTCTGTTCCTTTCATTCCTACATCTTTTGCACGAACGAAAATACATGGATTTGCCACATCAACGATAGAAATCTCAATGGAGCCTTTGCTTGTCTCAAGTACATCAACCGGGTTTCCGGTAGGAAGTACTTTTCCTGTTGCTGCTCCTGCTGTATCTGCAAAGTTTAACTGAATTGGAGAACCTGTTCCCGGTACACCAGCGATTTCAAAATCACCTGCTACTTTTGCTTTGCCATCCTCAACTTCTACTTCTGCATATAATAATTTCCCTGTATTTGTATTGTGGATACAGATCTTTGTCACTGGTTCTTCTGCTCTTACAAAAGATTCATCAATGGCAAATGGACCTACACCGGAAGAAATATTTCCGCAGTTTCCTTTGTAATCTACTACACTGTCTGTAATGCTGACCTGAGCAAATGTATAATCCACATCTGCATCTGGATGGGTCGGCGGTCCGATGATTGCCAATTTGCTTGTCAGCGGATCTGCGCCTGCAAGACCATTAATCTGTCTTACATCCGGGCTTCCGAAGATAGCAAGGATTGTTTTGTCACGGAGTACAGGATCTTTTGGAAGGTCATTTTCTTTTAAGTAAATTCCCTTACTGGTACCACCACGCATAATCACGCATGGAATTCTCTTCTGGTCACTCATTATTGTTCCCCTTTCTTTGCTTTCAACAACTCTTCTATTTTATTCAAGCACTGTTCCGGTGTGGAATCAGGGCCAAAGAAGGCATCTACACCAAGGAAGTCAACTCCCTCGTTTGCGATTTTTTCTTCATAATAGGTATGTTCTTCTTCTTTCTCAGCAATACGTCCGCCTGCCCATACCACGGTCTTATCACGAAGACCAAGTTCTTCCAAACGTTTTCCAACACGTGGGAATAAGGCAATACCAAGACCTAATAAGTTACTGATACCAACCGCATCTGCATTTACTTCTGCTACAACCTCTGCTACAGATTCCGGAAGGTTCATACCTCTTAAATAAACAACTTCAAATCCAGCATCCTGGAATGTTTCTCTGATTAAATTGATACCATTTACATGGGCATCTGCTCCGACTGTTGCAAGAACAATCTTCTCTTTTCTTGTCGGTGCTTTCTCAACATGGACAGCAACGTCCTCATTACTTTCTGCACAACGGGAAGCATCCACTCCAAGTGGTGTCCAACCTTTTACGTAACGGGTAATTCCGTCTTTGTCACGGTTTACTTTTACATGACGTTTTAAATCCCATCCAGCAGCTCTCTGGGAATCTAAGATTCCGCTCTTACCAGCTGTTACGATCATGTCAATTAATTCGTCATCTGACCACTGACGCCAGAATTCTTCTGTAATCATCTCCGGTTTCAGAGAATGTGCTTCTAAATGAAGAGCCGCTTCCAAAACAGCCATGGCCTCATCTACGATCTCTGCAATTCTTGCTTCGATCTGCTCATCTTCGATACCAGGATTGTAAACACGGTCAAATACATCCTGTGTTCCCCAGATTGCCTGTCCCATGGAATCACCGGTTGGGATACCTACAGACTCTGCAGCCTTAGGACGATAGAAATTAGCTCCTCCTAATTTTGCATTCACTGCCATTCTTGCAAAATGAGCTGCCTCTGCAATCAGATTTCCTGGAGGATTCTGGAATGTCTCAGGCACTACGATTAAGGATTTACTAAGAGTAGTACGTTTGAAAGCTCTCATAACTGCTAAATCAGCGTATAAATTAATACCTGCAATGTTCATCTGGATTGCGGATAATTCAAATGGAAGTCCTGCATGAACTGCCAGTCCTTCAGATAAAAGACACATAGCCAGTGCCATTCCATCTGTACCGCCGATATTGTTCAAATGTTTATGAGAATCTAACTGTACAAAAATATTGTTTTCTGCACAAATCTGAATTGCTTTGTATCCGTTTACTACTTTTGTTTTATAATCATGAATTCCACGTCCACCAAAATGTACATGAATAACCGGACCAATATCTGTTCCATCAAATCCTGCAATCAGGGCATTCAGAATAGAAAGATGAGGGGTATCTCCTGTGGCATTGATACGAACCGGGTGTTTTGCACCGCCGCCCATCTGAATGAATTCTCTCTCTCCTTTTGGTGTAATTCCGCCTTTTCCTCTGGACTGTTCAATCAGCTCACGACCTTTTAAAGGATCGATATGTCTGGTTGCTTCAGAGTGAACAAAGTGAAATAATGTCTCGTCAAATTTCTCTGCGTATGCGTACATTTCCTGAGACTCTTTGTAAGTTTCCTCTGCGCTGTTACGTCCTAAAATCGGGTTTTGTACCGGCCAGCCTCTCTCTTCGGCTTTCTTTGCCAGTTCGTAAATACGATAACCGCTTCTTTCCACACCAGCTACTGTTCTTGGATAAGGTGCCGGAAGACCGACTACCTCGCCGTTCTCATCCAAATCCGGCATTTCAACATCAAAGCAGTCTGCATAGGCACGAACAGCCTCTATATCCTCTTTGATAATCTTTTTTGTTTTTTCCTGCATTTTTCCAATACCTCTCTTGTTTCTATTTATTCAATGCCAAGTTCTTTTCTGACCCTTGGGATCAGACCGCCGGATTCTAATGTCTTTAAAACATTGTCAGACAGCGGACGGAATGCATGTTCCTCACCGTTAATGGTTACAATTCCCTTTGCCGGATCTACTTCAATCACATCTCCGGTCTTTACTAAATCCACAATATCCGCTGCGAAAACCGGCAGACCGATATTAATGGCATTCCGGCGGAAGATTCTGGCAAATCCTTTTGCAACGATCATACCGACACCGGCTTTTTTCAAAGCGATTGGAGCCTGTTCTCTTGAAGATCCACATCCAAAATTAGATGCTGCAACGATGATGCATCCGGGCTCGGCCACTTCGGAAAATACCATATCAGGCACACCGGCCATTGCAAACTTACCAAGCTCTTCAAAAGGCTCTGCCATTGCATAACCAGGAAGGATCTGGTCTGTATCCACGTCGTTTCCTAATACAACAACTTTTCCTTTAATCTTTTCCATTACGCATCCTCCCTTGCCGGTACTGTAATCTCACCGGTCAATGCACTCTGTGCAGCAGTTGCCGGTGAAGCCAGATAAATATTGGCTTTCATGCTTCCCATACGTCCAGGGAAATTACGGTTTGTTGTGGATACTACCACATCACGGGTACTTGTGAGACCTTCATGGGCTCCAAAACAGGAACCACATCCCGGATTCAGCACAGTAGCACCTGCATCACGGATAATCTTACACCATCCTTTTTCTTCCATTGCATCAAGAATTTCTTTGGATGCCGGTACAACAAAGGTATTGACATCTCGATGTACTTTCTTTCCTTTAAATGCTTTTGCAACCTGTTCCATATCATTTAAACGACCGTTTGTACAACTGCCAACAACTACCTGGGTAATCTTTGTTCCCGCAACTTCTTTTACAGGGACAACATTAGCCGGTGAAAATGGTTTGGCAATCTGTGGTTCTAATGTACTTAAATCAATCTCATAATTTTCCCATACATCATTTTCTCTCTCCGTCGTTCCAAACAGAGTAATCATACTTCCGATCTCTGTTCCCATGTTACAGACTGTCATACGCTCCGGAATATCAAATTCATTGATTCCTTCTCCGGTAAAAATAAGTCCACGGTCTACCAGATAGTCTGTTCCAAACTTACTTCCCAGATAAAGGATTAAATCCTTTCCAAATACATTGGAAGGAAGCTTTCCGGTCAAATGCACCTGAACAACCTCAGGCACTTCTAAATCCAGTTTTCCGGTCGCCATTGCCGCTGCCAGCTCTGTGGAGCCTACGCCGATTCCGATTGCGCCGTAGCCGCCGCAGGTACAGGTATGGGAGTCTGCAATTGCTACAATCTCTCCCGGATTTGCTCTGTGGTTTTGATACATAATCTGGTGGATGACACCCTGTCCTCTGTCATATAATTTTACTCCGAATTCTTTGGAGAAGTCGGACATGGTCCAGACACCATCTCTGGCTTTTTCGCTTGCTGCCGGATAAATATGGTCTACGATCAGCACAACCCTCTCCGGATCGAAGACTTTATCTACACCAATTTCCCGAAACATTTTAATTGCAATCGGTGCTGTCACATCGTGTGCAGCACAGTAGCTTACCTGGCAGGAGATGTCCTGTCCTGGAGCTACGCTGGAAAGTCCAGCTGCTTTTGCAAGATATTTTTCAATCAGATTCATCTTTTCTTCCTCATTATCTGCCTTCAATTTTCATTTTTGGGTGAAATAAAAGGGGCGTTGTAAAAAAAACTTATAACACCCCTTATCATCATTATCTATGAAATTCTCTTTCTATCCTTAGCGAAGTCCGTCTTCACATTTTGCTTCGTCTTTGGTAAGTCCGCCGATTCTTGGGTGTGGACGTCCGCCATCAGACATACATAAGGAAACGAGGATTTCGTTTGCTTTTGGTGCATCTGGAAGATATACTTCTACTGCATCATAGTGGGAACGTACAAAGGATGCATCCTTAAATCCGATTGGAACATCTAATGTAGCACCGATACCTGCAACTTTTTCTGCGGAAGGAATGATTGCTTTTCCTCCACCGATCTCTGCACGGAAAGGTTTTCCAAGCTTTGGATGAAGAATTGCAGAAGAATGCTCTAATTCTCCATTCTCACCAACGATACAGCCTTTGCCGTAGCTTTCTACTTTATCAGCACCAAGGATTTCAGCGCCTTTTTTAGCAAGGAAAGTTCCAAGATATTCGCCGATCTCGGAAAGTTCGCTTAAATCTTCCTGATATTTTCCTGCAAATGGGTTCTCAATAACTGCCATAACTGCAACTTTTTTGATTGGTCTTTCTAAGTCTTTTCCGCCCTCAGATAAAACTTCTGTGCAGCTTGTTACTATTTTTCTGATTTTTGGTTCTTTTGCCATGATAGAATCCTCCTTCATGATTTGCTTTTCAACTTTATTTTTGACCGGCTTTCGCCGGTCGTATTCTTTTGTTCAACTGGCTCTTATAATTCTTTTGCAGCTCTCTTTGCCGGTGGGGTGTTGCGGCTCTTTGAGAACATTACTTTTCCATCGATTAATGCCATGCTGAGTCCTGGGATATCTCCAGCACTGAAAGCTTCTAATGCAGTTTCTGCAACGGATCCCATAGGAGCATCCATAATCAGTAAGTCTGCTTCTTTGCCAACTTCTACAGTTCCTGTATTCAATCCATATACCTTTGCTGGATTTCCTGTTGCCATACAAACAACAACTTCAGGAGCGATCTCAGATACAGAAGCAATCTGGCACATATTTCTTAAGATACCAAGTGGAATTAATCCAGTTCCGGATGGTGCGTCATTACCAAAAATAACTCTTCCTAACTGACCTTTCTCTTCTGCACGACGTGCTACATAGTCAGCAACCTTAGGATTACCACACTGAACGATCTCCATTGCAAACTGTGTCTCGTCCATGATTCTGTCAACTTCTTTTAAGGAAATTGCTGTAGGTCCACCATTGATATGGGAAACTACGTCTGGTTTTGTCTTAATAACGTCATCTGCTGTTACTGTAGAGCTTCCTGGAATAGAAGTTCCACCTGTGTGCATCTGAACTTTAAATCCGTTCTTATGAGCCCATTCTACCATTGGAGCTGCATCTTCCGGTTTCTTAACGCTTCCAAGTCCAACTTCACCAACAATCCATACGCCCTGCTCTTTTAACTCTTCAAAGTCTTTCTCAACAAGACCCTGCTCTAAGATCAGTGCACCGCCATGTGCTTTCACGCCTGCTGGAGGAGCATTCTTAAAGGATTTATGTGAAACAATAGCCAGTGCTTTTGTTCCAACTGGATCCTTTGGTCTTCCCGGATAATGACATTCTCCTGCGGAAATCATTGTTGTAACACCACCGTGAAGTGCACTGGAAATATAGTCTAATGTTTTCTGTCTCGGAGCATAATCTCCGCTTGTCATATGTACATGTGTGTCCCAAAGTCCTGGTGTAACGGTTGCGCCGTTTGCATCAATCACTTTCACATCTGCGCCTTCCTCAACAAGTTCCTCACCGCCAATTGCTTTGATCAGTTTGTCCTCGATGACAATAACGCTTCCTTCTGCTATCGGTGCTGCAATATTACCTGTTGCAATTGTTCCGATATTCTTAATGATTACTTTTGCCATAACCTTGTCCATCCTCCCTTTTCTTTTGATGATTTTTGTCAAATCGTCTTTCTTGATTAACTAATTTCATTATAGTCGTAAGTGCATAAAAGTTCCAATATATCTTTAGTCCTTTTTTTAGGCATTTAATATAAAAATCGAATAATGTCGTAAAAAAAATTAGGAAAAACTACTTTTTTTCTTTATTTTATTTCGTTTTGATATAGTAAAAGAGGAAAACCTCCCATTTTACAGGGTGTTTTCCTCTTTCATTTTTTGTACTATTTTGTTTTTAAATATATTGTACTTTTTTTCATACACTCTCTTTTTTGATAAAAGCCTTTTTTCTTAAAATTTACTTTGCAGAAAGCTTCTCATCGATGGCTTTTGCTGCTTTTTTTCCGGCTCCCATGG
>JAUNBT010000239.1 GCA_030526985.1 Lachnospiraceae bacterium
AGATTCTTTAGATGAATTTGTAAAGAGAATGGATGAACTGTTTGCTGTTGAAGTCAGAGTGACGAATAAGACGATTTCTTTTAAGGCATCTAATAGAAAGCAGTCAATCAGAGGAAAGCGTTTGGGTGATGATTATGATAAGGCACGTATTGAAGAGAGAATTAAAGAAGCTGTTTTGGAAAGAGAATATAGCAGGAAACAAAAAACGCAAGAACAAGCGAGAGTAGGGAAATATCCGGCAAATATTATTGAAAACGGGAAGCAGGAACTGGAAGAGGATAATGACAAAAATATTTTGAATCAGTTGGAGGAATCAGTGGAAAAATTGAATCAGGCATTAACTTCTTTTGATGGTAAAGTTGATGTTACAGCAAGTATGTTGGATGATATTACAGATTCTTATATTACGGAAGATTACCCGGCGGCTGCAATAGAAGCAGAGAAGGAAGCAGAAACGGAAATGAGAACATATCCAAAGCCGAAAGAACTATCTGAGTCGATAAAAGAATTTATGGGCATTTATCCTGATATGGATAGAGAGGATTTCTTGGACAAATTTAACGCATGGTATGATGAGCAGTGGCTGTTATATGAACAACAGACAGTTCAGAGAGAAATTAAGACGAAAAGCAGGTAGGAAAAAGGAGCTCACACTGATATTGAACTCCTTAGTATACGGATATTATAAGTTAAGCAGTTATTTGTACCGGAATAGGAGGTGTTACAAGTAATGCAGGTTTTGAAGTGTTCTGTAGTTCAATTATCTGTTTTTTGCAGAAATTCACATCTTCATGTCCGGAACCAAGCAGGTGTTCTAATATGGAAATGGCTTTGTTGAAAAGCCTAAGTGAAGCCGTAGGTTGCTTCATACTGGCAAGGATAGCTGCAAGATTCTGAGCAATATATCCATAAGTCAGGCAGGAGTCACCCCAAGTGGCATTTATAATATTAAGGCAGTTTTGATATATGCGGATGGCATCGTTAAACTGGTTGCATTCAAACAGATATCTTGCATATTGAATCAGGCTGCTGATACCATTTGGAGAATACTGCATTTTTGTTTCAAGCAACATATCGGTTGATTTTTGTGTATAATCAAGTGCCTTCTTAAGGTTGCCCTGTATGTGATAATATCTTCCGGCATCAAGGTAAAGAGTGGAGAAATTCAGTATATGTGAAGTCCCGTTTTCACCGGCAGTAGTAATTGCTTGTTCTTCCCACTGAATCGCCTTGTTTATATTTGCGTGAATGTCAGCAGCCTCAATGGCTTTAAAATGAAACAGTAAATACTGGTCATCGTCGGCTCGTATGTTTTTATCCAGACAGAGATATTCATATTCGTTTAATAAATTCGAGTAAGAGCGATACCGGTGCAGACGATGGTTACACTCTAAGGCGGTGCGAACGACGGATATCCAAAGCTGTTTATTATCTTTCTGGATAAATCGTAAAGCAGTATCTATAATCTGCAATGCAAAAAGAGTGGTTTCATTGTCCATATCTTGACATTTTGCCTGTAAATTTCTCCAAAACAAATCACAATTACTGATGGCAAGGTGTTTACCTGCGTTCACTAATTTTCTGATATAAGGGTTTAGTGTGACAGAATCATGTTTCACAGCAAGCAGTCCCAGTTCTTCCAAGTCATTTATTTCGTTTGTACAATCGCTATACCAGTTGTAAAGGCAGCGAAGAGGAAAGCCATCTTCCGGTGCAAGTGCGGTAATAGACAATGTCTGTTGCTGTGCAGGAGTCAGGTAATTATAGCGTAATAAATTCTGCATAATGTCCTGATATTCTGATTTAACTGCCCGGTTGTCCTTATTCATTGAAATACGAGTCTGATTATCCGGCAAAAGTACATTTTCTTGTAAATGCCTGTTTAATTCCGTTGGCAGTATATTTTTATAAGATAATAATCGTCCAATCATAGCAGCAGACATGGTGTGAAAGGACACCGTTTCAAGAAGCAACTCTACTTCATTGCTGTATTTTTGGAGAATATCCAACGTAGTCGCTTTTATATTCTGTTGTAAAATATGAAGCGCCAGTTCTTTGTTAGATTCTATTATGAGTTCTGTTCCTATATTAAAATGATTTCTTGTTGTGATAAGCAGATGGCATTTCAAATTACAAACCTGATTTAACAAAGTCTCCTCGGAAGCAGTTGTATTGAAATTATCAATTACAATCAGGCTGTCTGCTTTCAGCGTTTTAAGAAATCGAAAATGCTTACGGAATCGTTCTTTTTCGCTTAAAGAATCTGTGTCATCTGCAAAGTCCAAATCGGCAATCATCTCATATAAACTATTGGTGTATTCCAGATACAGAATATTGGTATAATTCTTTTTATACTGTTTTAGGTATGCCTTTGCTACTTCACTTTTTCCAATGCCTGGGATTCCGGACAGGAATACAAGGCTGTTTTCCTGCAGGAGCTGATTAAGTGTTTCTAATTCTGTTTCACGTCCGGTAAAGGTTTCAACTGGTTTTGGAATGTTGGTAGTTAAAATCATATCTTCTATCAGTGGCGATGCTGTTGTAGACTTAGAGCCAGCTTTTACGAAGCTTCGTGACATACCAAATATTAATGCCTCAGCGATAAATGCAGCATATGCAGATACGGAATCTTCGGAAAGGAAGTTCAGCAATCTGTCTTTTTCAAAAGCAGAAACGGAACTGTCTGTTGTTAAGAGCTGCTTAATTTCTAAAGCGACAAAGGCAGGATCGCTGATAAAAGGAAAGACTTCATGTTCCATATCGTTATGCATGGCTGACTGGTGGGATTGCGTAATATAATAATTCACAATCTTTGGGCTGATTCGCATTTTCCCTTTTATCCAGTGGCATACCAAACCGTTATCAAAAACAAAATCTGTGCTTTCATCATTGATAAATGTTGCAAATATGCAATACATAAAGTCTATTTGTGATATATCTGCATTCTTTTGATTCTCTATAAAAATGGAAATTACGGAGTGAAAATCTAATCTTGTCATATTGTCCTTTCTGACCGGGGAATGGTCTGTTTCTATATGTTGTATTTTTAAAATTGATTCAGTTTGCGCTTAGTCTTGTGTTTATGTGCAAATGCATATATAATATAACACGAACATTAGTTCGACACAAGAGAACGGTCAAAATTCATTCAAATTTCATTCAATGTGCGGAGCGTGCAATCGGATTAAGATAAGGGTAACAGATTTATAAGAATCCATATCTTAAGATGAGAGGAGTGAATGAGATGAATGCAGACTTCGTAAGATGCTGTGATTTTCTTGCGAGAATGATAGAAAAGTATGGTCCGGAAATCAGAGCTGCTAATACGATTTATCTTGAAAGTTCAGAAGTTGACTGTTGGAAGTACAATCCTAAGAAACAGGAAGACAGAATCTTTTTCTATGCTGAGAGACTGGATGCATATCAAAGAGGAGCAGCTTAGTAAATGGAAAAAGAGCATGGCAGGTAACGGACATTTTGTTACCTGCTGTATACATATGGAGAATATGAAAAAATATCATTTATTCATTGACCAGATGCAATAATGAAAGTATAATGGATATATGCAATGCGTGAAATACTGAAAGGAGAAAAAGATGGCAGAGGAAAAGGATTTAAAGGATAGATTAATTGAACTACGGAAAAGTACAGGGATGAACAGAAGACAGTTTTGTGAATATTTTGAAATCCCTTATATGACAGTCTCGGACTGGGAACATGGCAACAGGCGCATTCCGAGCTACTTTTTTAGATTGTTGGAATATTATGTAAGAATGGAGCAGTTAGCGAAGGAGGATGCAGATGGCAAAGAAACCAATTAAAGAAGTGATACATGCAAAAGGAATAGACATAGGTATTTATACAACAGATTTTGAAAATGAGTTTATTTCTTTGACGGATATAGCGAAGTATAAGAACATAGAAGAGCCAAATGTGGTTGTAGCCAATTGGATGCGTAACAGAAATACAATTGAATACTTGGGGATTTGGGAGCAGTTATATAATTTGAATTTTAAACCCCTCGAATTCGAGGGGTTTTTACACCAAGCTGGTGGCAATGCATTTACATTATCACCAATGAAGTGGGTAAAAGAAACAAATGCAATTGGGATGGTTGTAAAAGCTGGAAGAGGTGGAGGAACTTATGCACATAGAGACATAGCGTTTAAGTTTGCAGCATGGTTGTCAGCAGAATTTGAATTGTATGTGGTAAAAGATTATCAAAGACTTAAGAAAGATGAAAATAGCCGATTATCTTTGAATTGGAACTTAAATCGAGAAATTTCAAAGTTGAATTATAGAATTCATACGGAAGCAATTAAAGATAATCTGATTCCAGCAGAACTAACGAAGGAACAGATTGCCTATAAATATGCTAATGAAGCAGATTTACTGAATGTAGCATTATTTGGTATGACTGCAAAGCAATGGAGAGATGAGAACAAGGGTAAAAAGGGTAATATGCGTGATTATGCAGGAATAGATCAGCTATTGGTGCTTGCTAATATGGAAAGCTACAATTCCATTCTAATTGATAAGGGAACACCAATGTCAGAGAGGCTTGTGTTATTGCGAGAATTAGCGGTGAAACAAATGAAAACAATGCAGTCACTGAATCTGGATAACTTACCGGGAAATTTTACGGCAGAAGGGATTGAAGAAAAGTGAGAAATAAAAAACACCTAAAATGCTACATCTACACGCGAGTATCCACTTCCATGCAGGTTGATGGCTACAGCTTGGATGCTCAGCGTGATAAATTAAAAAAATATGCAGAATTTCAGGAGATGTCCATTGTTGGAGAATATTCTGATGA
>JAUNBT010000240.1 GCA_030526985.1 Lachnospiraceae bacterium
ATCATATTGTATATACCATCCGCCAAAATCATAACCGGATCTCTTTGGTGCAATTAAATTCGTAACTGTACCATAAGTATGGCTGGTTGGTGCCGTAACATCATCATCATATCCAGAAAACTCTCCACCTTCTATTGTTCCATTTGCATTGCGATAGGTTATAGCATAACTTTGTACCTTCCATGATGCCACCAACGTAATATATCCCTGCGTATCATTGGACTCTGCCACATCAGAATAAGTGGTAGATTTTGTCACATTTGTGACACGCCCCCCTGACCACCCCTGGAAGGAATAACCAGTTTTTACTGGATTCTTTTCAGGAAGCAGATTGTCGCTATTCCATGAAACATCCGTTTTCGAATCGATTTCACTGCCACCGGCAGTATCATATCGAACTACATATCCACTCTTTGGTGTATAGTTTGCAGTCAGGGTAAGATTTACAATCTTATCTGCATTTTCTGCTTTGGCAATCAAACTTTCTATTGAACTTGTCGCACTTACTTTTGTCTCCTCATAGTACCATCCTTCAAATGTATATCCCGTTTTATTCGGTGTACTACTGGTCAAAAAGCCTGAAGCTGTATAACGGATACCGCTCTGAGAAGAAACTGCGCTTCCTCCATCGGAGTCATATACCACATTGTAAGTCTTCTCTGTCCAATTCGGTGTCAAAATAATTGTATTATTCTTTACATCATCGTCAGGAATCAGCTGAGACACCTTTGTATCATCTTTCACCACATTTCCATCATAAGACCAATGACTGAATGTATATCCGGTTCGGGCAATATCTTTGGCTTCATCGGATATCAGTCCGGCATCACTCCATTTTTTTTCAGGGAGCTCGGCTAATCCATCATAATTATATTGTATAATATATTCTTTTTCACTCCATACTGCTGTAAGAGTGATAGATGTTTTACTATTTCCAGCCAAAGAACTATAGCTGGTATCTTTATTTACTTCCTTATATTTACTATCATCTTCATAATATCTCCAGCCTGACAGAGTATATCCGGCCTTTGTGGTCGCTCCAGCCTCCGGAATCAATCCTGTACTGCTGTAAGACTCAAGGACTTTATCATTCACGGTAGTGCCACCATCGGTATTGTAATGTACAATTGGACCTTCTACCTTTTCCCATTTAGCACTCAGGGTAATTTCTGACAGCTCACTTCCGTCCTGCTGTATAGAATTTCCAACCAGCATATAATAAGCCAGATCAGGGGTCACTGCACTTTCATTATCATTGTCCGGGTTCCTGTAATACCATCCTTCAAAAGCATAACCATCACAAGATGGTGCCTGAGTAGGAAGAAGATTGGTCTGTGTCCAGGATACAGACAGTGCATCATAGTGGTCTGGAATGACAGCGGTCCCTTCTGCCAGATTTTCCGGTTGATTTAAAGCATAATTTACTTTATAACCGGACTTTGGTGTCCAGACTGCTGACAATGTGATTCCTGTATACTCGTCTTTCTTTGCAAGTTCGCCATAGGACGCATTTTCCGCAATAAGCTCCGCATTCTCCAGTTCTACTTTCTCTCCATGCTCATCTGTATAAGAAGTCATCTTCCACCCTGCTATTTCATAACCGACTCTAGTAGATAATGGGGTATCTGATTTTGGCAAAGCACTATCCGTCCATGCAACTGTCCGAGGTGAAACTGTCGTTCCATCTCCTGTTTCATATGTTATATTGAAACCACTTTTGGCAGTCCAGACAGCATAAAATGTCTTGTCCGTCGTATATGTATAAGTATCCGTGTTTTTAAATACACTCGTGCTTGTAGAATTATCACTTCTCCATCCTTTCAGAGTATACCCTTCCCGAGTGGCACTCGTTGGCAGTTTTTCATAGAATTTTTCCTTATAAACAACTGTAAACTGCGTTAATTCATTTCCCGTCTCGGCTCCTCTGTAATCTAAGTATACATTGTATGTTGCCTCTGTCCACTTGGCATATAGTGTCATATCTCCCGTCATCGTCAATGTGGCATTTGGCAAATAGTCCGTTCCTTCCCCATCTGCCTGTGTATTCCAACAAACAAATGCATATCCTGGGTTTACCAGATTATCTGGTTTTACTCGCACTGTAGCAACCGCATTATCTGAATCATATTCTCCCGCATTTGGTACAAGACCAGTAACAGCAGAACCATTTCCATTATATGTCAATGTCCAAAATGTAGCCAGTGGGATATCCCTGATAGCATCTTTCGGCAAACTCTCATAGTCTGCAGTGGCACTTTGTTTATCCGCAGTTATTTTAAGGCCATCAGAAGATACGTTAAACCTATAATTCTCATTTCCTGTACCTAAAGAATAACTTACCGTGATATCTTCTTCCCGAATTGCCTTAAATTCATATTTTCCATTCACATCCGTTGTAACAGACTGAATTTTTCCCTTTCCATCCTTTGCAACAACTGACACTCCTGACAAAGGGGTTTCCTCTTCATCCAAAATTCCATTCCTGTTTTGATCATAGAATGCAGTGCCGCTTAATTTACCCTGTGCAATTTCACAGGCTACATAACTTCCAAGACCAGTATAGGACACATCGCCAATCTTATACTTGAACACATTTCGGAAAATATTTTGAAGATTCGGGTCATTTTCTGACTCGTCTACAGAGTAATTCAAAGCAATCTCGTAAGTCGTATTGGGATCTGCTGTGTCTTTTGTCAATAAAATGGCGTTCGCACTTTCTTTTTGATCCTCTGTTTCACATATCGTATAAGTAAGATCTGTCTCTGAATTCCACACATCTATCGGATCAAAAATTACATAATTGGCTGTAAATCCACTTAGATTCCCATCCTCCCACGTTACATCCATATTAAAATCAAATGACGTATCTTCCGCATTATACATAAATGCTTTTCCCAATGTCTTCTTTTTTTGAGGAATCGGTACTAAAACTTCAATATTACTCGATGACAACGAACTTGTATTTGCGATTCTCAGACGATACTGTCCCGTTGTCTTTCGCCCTAACATAAGAATACTATTTGGATCACTTTCATCATAGCTGAGCCACTTACTTGATGCTTCTCCTCCATCAATATTTTCTACCGTTACAGCATTATTTATACTGACCTCCGCCTGCTGTTGAACGCCAAATCCCTTAGTCTCATATGTTCCCGGAACTACAGAAGCGTAATCTATACCTCCATTGATTCCGTACTTATCTTTCATTACCACACACAAAGACGCTCCGGAAGAATACGGAAGTGCTGTCTCCTGATTTTTCGAAGAAATGCCCAATAAATCCTTGATATAGTAAATCTTTGTCTCTAAAATCTTGGAAGTCTGGAACCATGTCTGATAATATAACTGATTCCTCATCATGGAATGCTCATTATTTTTATTGGCATCTGTCCCATCTTCAACATAACCTAACGTAATACCAGAGAAGGTAATCCTATATAAATTCATATCTTCATTAGAAGTATTCATATAACTGATATTTTCAACAGTATAGTCTTTTCCCTCTGTCAACGTTTTATTTGATGTCCTATTATTATAGTAGCTGTAACTGTCCAAACGAAATGCCGTTTTATTCAGTGTCATGCCTGCCGGAAGAGTCACATAAAGAATAGGATCTTCTACCGCAGAAGCATTTCCGTATATATTAGCGGCAGCTCCATTACTTTTTCTATATCCACAGGCATAAGGAGCAGAATATGGATAAACAGTTCCCTGAGCCCGGACAATTTCTTCTGCATCCACTGCTGTTACAGAACTGTTTTTTTCATTATAAATACCAGGATTTGTTCCCTGATATCCAACTCTTGCTTCCGTACTGGATACGGCAGAACTGCTTATAGATAAATCCCCACTACTATTTTGACGGTACTCAGGATCCGTATTATAAAGCCGGAAACTATTCTGTACAACAATACCTGGTTCATCTGTTGTAAAATATCCATATACAGAAGAATAATTCGCTGATGGATCAAAATTAGATGTCCAGCTACAAGAATCATAATTAGTAATCAGCTTACCAATTTCTGCATATACGCCGGTAAATGTAGTAAATTCATAATCATCTGCATAAAACTCCATAGCATATCTGGTAGCCATCCGCTTATCTAATGGCTCAGTAACTGTAATGGTCTTAATCGTTCCGTCCTTCTTCTTCCCAGTCAATTTTACCACAGGACTGCTCGAATCTCCCAAAGGTACTGTCACATAAGTAATTGCAGCCGCTGTATTCGTTGTGTTAAAGGAGGCCTCATAGGTCTTATCAAAAGGTGTAGATACTGTGGCTGTGTTTGTGATGCGACATCCGCCAAAAGAAACGATTGTCTTAGTTGGGTCATCGCTTAGTCCTGTATAATTATACACTCCATCCCCTGTAGTACGATTGACTGCCGCAAGCTTTGTCATATCGTTATCTGGATCTACCAACGTATAAGTAACGGAAGTTATCGGATCTGCTACCGTTAAAGTTGCACCATTAGATGCATAAAATACCATATTAGTCAGACTGGTTGTCACCTTATCTCCATCAGCGAAATTTCCCTTTGGAAAATTCAAATAGTAATAAATATATGGCGTGGCATTTTTTAACATAACGCCATCATTAATTACATAGTTCTGCGTTGTAACATTTCCATTAACAGAAGGTTCCCCCAGCGGTTCTATCGTGCCTCTTGTCCCATCTGTTTTTGCATAGGATGTATTAAATCCATAATCACCAACAGACGCACCTGTAGGATATTCGATTGAAAATTCTACGCGGTCGT
>JAUNBT010000241.1:0-1825 GCA_030526985.1 Lachnospiraceae bacterium
CAGTAAAATATAACAACCTTTGGATGGGTGTTATCATGGGTGTTGTTTGGGGTATTATTACTTCCCTCGTTGGTGATTTCATGGGTAACGCATTCAACAGTCACTGTGATTCCCATATTGACCCACCTGCAATGACAATCTTTTCAATGACATTTATTATTTTCGCTCTGTTCCAATAGAATTTGAGTGATATTCTTTATCAGACTTTTATTATAAAAGTCAACACATTTTAAGGATGGTGTTACACAGTGAGAAAGTCAATTGGATTTGTAGAAGTAAAAAGTATTCCTGTGGGCATTCAGACAGCAGACGAAATGCTCAAAGCAGGTAATATTGAAATCGTACTTGCTACTCCAATTTGTCCTGGTAAATATGTAATCATTGTAAGCGGACAGGTTGGTCCTGTCAAAGCCGCCATGGCGAAAGCAGAGATGATTGCTGGAATCTACCTGATTGAGAACTATCATATTGATAATATCAATGAGAAAGTGTTACCAGCCATTTCAGGAGTAACAGAAGTAGGAGACGTTAAGGCACTTGGAACAATCGAGACGATCTCAGCTTTAACTTCAGTAATTGCAGGAGATATTGCAGTTAAGGCCGCAAAAGTTGACATTGTAGACATTAGAATTGCCCGAGGCTTAGGCGGAAAAGGATTCCTTATCGTAACAGGTGAAGTATCCTCCGTTAAATCAGCGATTCAGGCATGTCTTAACAGAATGGGAGAAGAAGGTGTCATAACAAGTACATCTGTGATCGCTTCCCCACATAAAGACTTAATTCCAAATATCTTAGGATAATCGGAAAACATAGAGGTCCCCGGTTCTTTGTATGAGAACTGGGGATTTTTTTGTTAATTTTATTAATAAAAAATCGTGATTATTGACAATGTTGAAACGCTATGATAATATAAAATTATCATGTTTTAACAAATTTAGTAATAAAAATCACAAATGAGACCAAGAGAGGAGAGACAAAAAATATGAAACGATTTACAAAATTAATGATTTTTCTATTTGCCTGCAGTATTATTTTGTTGGCTGGACAGAAGACAGAGGCGGCAGATGATGTCCAAATAGGAAACAGCAGTACACAAAGTGGGGCATCCCAATATACATTGGCAATCGGGAATTCCTATTGGACAGAAACGAATGGAATTGGATATGTGAGTTTTGTAACACCCGCCCAGGAAGGTTATGTTAATATTGAATATAAGAATTTAACCATAAGTGGTTGGGCTTATGTTTACATAAGAAAGAATTCAGGAGATACACTAGGTTATACAGATCGAACACAGAATAATACAGCTAATTTTGAATACAAAAGTGAAATAGGATGTCGAAATGGAGCAAAATTAGAACCGAATACCAGATATTATATCCAGGTAGGTAAGAACAATACTCCGGGTAACGCGAAACTTACTGTAACATTTCATGCAGACTCCAATCCGAATAGTAAAGCAAATGCAGAGACAGTAAGCTTAAATACTCCATATATAAGAAGTATAGATTCATCAGGAGACGCAGATTCTGATTATTTTAAATTTACTGCTACATCATCAGGGGCACATCATTTTACAATTACCAATACTACATGTAATGCTTCCTTAGATTATGTGATTAGAAAATGGAATAGTGATGAAATTGTAAAAAATTCAAAAGGATACAGTGTATCTGATTATGTATATAATGGTAATACAGATGAGCATGATATTACGTTGGAAGCTGGACAGTCTTATTACTTGATTGTGTATGATGGTGCACGTGGTAATTATTCCTTTACAATCAGCAATGAAAGTGTAAAAGGTATTTCCATGACATCCTCT
>JAUNBT010000241.1:1835-4718 GCA_030526985.1 Lachnospiraceae bacterium
CGATGAATCCAGGGGATAAATTTACATTAAATCCGACGATTACACCGACAGGTGCCTATAATAAAACATTAAAATATACTTCAAGCAACTCCGATATTGCCTATGTGAATCCCTCTACCGGTGAGATTACAGCATACAAGGCAGGATTTGCAGTGATCACGGCTACAGCAACAGATGGAAGCAATGTGACAGCAACATGTACAGTATATGTTACACCATCTACTCCAAGTAGCGTATATCACAGTTCCTCTTCAACAAGTGTAATCAAGGTTTCATGGGATTCTGTATACAACGCTTCCGGATATACCCTATATCGTAAAAGTGGTTCCAAGTGGAAAGCAATAAAGAATACAACGGCTACTTCTTATACAGTCAAGAAATTAAAATCAGGTACTGGATATCAGTTCAGAGTCAGAGCCTATGTGACGATTAGTGGCAAAAAGTACTACTCAGGTTACACCAGCACCGGTTATTTAGCAACAAAGCCTGGAAAAGCCAAAATCACTAGTATAAAAAAAGCGAAAAAAACAAGTTATCCATATAGTATTACTTACAGAGCGACAATCCGCTGGAAAAAAGTATCCGGTGCAACTCAATACAAAGTATATTACAGATATGCCGGATCTAGCTATAAGTATTATTATGGAACATTCAAAGGAACAAAAGCAACTGTTTCACAGAGTATTTCCAGATACAGTTCTGCTTCGAAAACGCGGACATTTTATGTTGTCGCTGAAAAAGTATATAAAAATCGAACCTACACAGGCAGCTACTCATCAGGGAAAAAGTATAAGTTAAAATAGATTCCACAGTGAAGGGAGAATTCTATGAATTTGAATAAGATAATGAAAAAAGCAATCACTCTCTTTTTTAGTCTGCTTCTAGTACTATCACTCTGTTGTGTACAATCACCATCCATTGGCAAAGTAGAGGCAGCAAGTATAAAACTGTCTAAAACGAAGGTGATATTAGCAGTAAGACAAACGACTACCCTGTCAGTAAAAAACACAAAGAAGAGCGTGTCCTGGAAGTCGAGTGACAGCTCTGTAGTTACAGTAAAAAAGGGAAAATTAACTGCAAAAAAGGTTGGGGACGCAACGGTCACTGCAACAGTAGGAAGTAAAAACTTAACCTGTGAAGTCCATGTAAGAGGTGATTACAAAGTACTATATAAGCAGTTGCTTGAGTCGGGAAAAAATAGTTCGGGAGATATCGCAGGATTTATCCGCATGGATATCAATAAAGACGGTGTACCAGAACTTATCACTGCGGATGCAATATCAGGTGGACGCAGTAACAGAGAAATTTATACCGTAAGAGGCGGAAAATTAGTAAATTGCGGAAATTATTTTCAAAATGGAAGTAATTATTTTAGCTACAATTCAAAATATAAGTCAGTTCATTACTGGTGGTGGACGAATGGTGTAGGCGGAGCAGGAGATATTTTGTATAAAATATCAGGAGGCAAGTTAACCTCATATAAATATTTCTGGTCTGGAGCAAAGTCATATGGATCCGAGAAAATTGTCTATAATTATGGCACAAGCTATAAAAAGAGCAAATCTATAAGTAAAAGCAAATTTAACTCTTTAGAAGATAAATATTTAAAATATAATAAATCTTATAAATTTATTGCCAATACATCGGCAAATAGAATAAAATATTTCGGGAACTAGAGCCTAGGAATTAATATGTAGATAATCCGTTCTTCGTTTTTACTTGAAAAAGCAAGGATTCGTATATACAATCGTATATATGTAATCTTTGCTTTTTTTAAATAATTAGAAGTAGAAGAAGGCTGGAAGAAGTGCATATTTTCTTGACAATTACCCGTGTTAAGGATAAAATAATAATATTTATAACTGTCCGGTACAGCGATGTGCTTTGGGCTAGTACAGTTTTTTAGAAAATAGGAGATGATGATTTTTGGATTCGAGTTCCATAGGTCGAGCGGTTCTGCTAGTCATATTAGTAATACTCTCGGCATTTTTTTCCTCTGCGGAGACAGCACTTACGACGGTCAATATTCACCGGATGCGTGCGATGGCGGAGGATGGCAATAAGAAAGCGGAGCGGGTATTAAAATTAAAAGAGAATTCCCAGAAGCTTTTGAGTACGATTTTGATTGGCAATAATATCGTGAATATTTCGGCCTCTTCCATTGCAACTACTTTGACCATTGATGTGCTTTCTGGCATGGGCTTTTCAAATGCAGCCAGTGCAGGCGCGGGGATTTCTACAGGGATTATGACGGTTTTAGTGCTGATTTTTGGTGAGATTTCGCCTAAGACAGCTGCAACCTTATACAGTGAGAAATTTTCCTTGCTCTACGTGGATGTGATTCATTTTCTATCCATCCTTTTTACTCCGATTGCAGTTGTAATCGAGGCACTTTCTACCGGTTTTTTAAGTCTGTTTGGCATTGACCGGAAAAATGCAGCTACGGTTATGACCGAGCGTGAGCTTCGAACCATTGTGGATGTGAGTCATGAAGATGGAATCTTAGAACAGGAAGAACATGAATTTATCAATAATGTGATGGACTTTGGCGATTCCCTCGTAAAGGATGTGATGATGCCAAAAGTGGATATTACTTTTGGTTCGACAGAAGACAGTTATGAGGAGTTGGCAGAGATTTTTATTGATGCCCAGTACTCCAGACTTCCGATTTATGAAGAGAGTAAGGACAGTGTGGTCGGAATACTGTATTTAAAAGACCTGTATTTTTATAAAGTGCGTCATCGGGAGGAAGAATTTGACATCCACCAGGTGATGAGGGAGCCTTTTTTTACCTATGAACATCAAAAGGTATCGAATCTGATGAAACAGATGAGAAAGAAGGAAGTCAGCTTTGCCATTGTGTTAGATGAGTATGGGGATACT
>JAUNBT010000242.1 GCA_030526985.1 Lachnospiraceae bacterium
TGCCGCATGAAGACCTAAAACCATCTCCATCAGTACCTCGCACTCACCTAAATGAATCGTTCCTGGCATACCGCCCGGAAGTACCAGACCGTCCGCCATAGTTCCTTTCACCTCGGATAAAAGAAAATCTGCTTCTACTTTAATTCCATGAGAGCCCACCGCCGTCTTTGTATCCTGAATTGACACCATTGGTGCTTCGATTCCTGCTCTTCGAAGCAAATCTACAACGGTCAGTGCCTCAACTTCCTCAAAACCATCTGCCAAAAAAATGTATACTTTTTTCATTATAATCTCCTTCTTTCTAGTTCGCATCGCATTTATCTTAAAATTATATCATATTATAGGATTTGTTTCATTGTTTTTTTTACTGTTGGGTCTCTGTTTGGAGCTTAGTTCTGAAACAGTTAGGTTTTTACAGTTTTCCTACTTCATTATGCTGTTCAAAACGTTTCTCAATTTTTACAAGCATCTCTGCGTACTTTTTCAATTCTTTTTTTAATGCTGTTTCATCCGTTCGATTTTTTTTATAGGAAATCCTGTGTTCCATGCTGGCCCAAAAATCCATGGACATGGTTCGAAACTGTACTTCAACCGGAAAATACTCCATTCCATCTAAACAGTAGACAGGCACTCCTACAATCAGATGATAACTTCGATATCCGTTTGGCTTTGGATCTGCCACATAATCTCTTTCCCTGATTATGACAAGATCTGTCTGTGTTTTTAATATCTGTATCAAATTATAAATATCATCCACAAAATAACAGATTACTCTTATGCCTGCAATATCCTGAAGACAATTTTTTGCATTTTCTACTGACGGATTTTTCTCTTTTTTTGCAAGTTTTTCTTCTATACTCTCTTTTTTCTTAATCCGATCCTGTATATTGTGAATCGGCATCGCCGAAGCTTCCCCGTAAAGAGTATGGTTTAGTATATCCAGACGAGTCAGAAGAATCTGTCTGGCATCGTCATAAGGTTGTACCAGTTTGTGGTATTGTTCGTTGGTCATAACATTTTTCCTTTCTGACAAATCATTTTCCATCTTTTTTATCATACCGAATAAATGTGAATAATCCATGGAATAATTCTTAGGAAATTCATAATAATCCGTTTGACTTCGAACAATCACATATAACGAAAGACCCGGTGCAAGACCGGGTCTAAATCATATTCACTCTCTATGCTTCTTATGTAACACAGTATGCGAATTCCTATTCCATTAGTTGTTGATAAGCTTATCCTCATCACTCCAGCTGTACAGCTTACGGATTTCTTCTCCAACTTTTTCTGCCGGCTGCTCAGCAGCAAGCTTTCTCATTGCTTTGAAATGAGCCTGTCCGCCTGCAGACATATCTAATAAGAAGTCTTTTGCAAAAGTTCCATCCTGAATGTCAGAAAGGATCTTCTTCATTGTCTTCTTTGTCTCGTCTGTGATAATCTTAGGTCCTGTAATATAATCACCATACTCTGCAGTATTAGAGATAGAATATCTCATTCCTGAGAAACCAGACTGATAGATTAAGTCAACAATCAGTTTCATCTCATGGATACACTCAAAGTAAGCATTTCTCGGGTCATAGCCTGCTTCGCATAATGTCTCAAAGCCTGCCTGCATTAATGCACATACACCACCGCAAAGAACTGCCTGCTCACCGAAGAGGTCTGTCTCAGTCTCTGTTCTGAATGTAGTCTCTAATACACCGGCTCTTGCTCCGCCAATACCTAAAGAATAAGCCAAAGCCATCTCCTGTGCTTTGCCTGTAGCATCCTGCTCAACAGCGATCAGACAAGGAACACCCTTGCCAACCTGGAACTCACTTCTTACTGTATGTCCCGGTCCTTTTGGTGCGATCATGGTAACATCTACATTCTTAGGCGGTACAATCTGTCCGAAATGAATATTGAAGCCGTGTGCAAACATTAACATGTTGCCTTCTTCTAAGTTCGGCTCAATGGATTCTTTGTATAAAGCTGCCTGTTTCTCATCGTTGATCAAAATCATAATGATGTCCGCTTTTTTTGCAGCTTCTGCGGCTGTATAAACTTCAAAACCCTGCTCTTGTGCTCTTGTCCAGGATTTGCTTCCTTCATATAAACCAATGATGACATTGCATCCGGAATCTTTTAAATTCAATGCATGTGCGTGTCCCTGACTTCCATAACCAATGATTGCAATTGTCTTTCCATCTAATAAAGATAAATTACAATCTTCCTGATAAAATATATTTGCCATTTTATCTACTGCCTCCTACAATTTTAAATTTATTATACTTTAACGAATTCAAGTGTCATATCACTGATTTGAATTCTTGTTATATCATACTACTCTTTTTTTAGAAAATCAACCGTTAAATCAACTATTAATCAATTCTTTTATACCTACAGAACCTCTTGCAAGACCAGTCAGTCCGGTGCGGACCATCTCTATGATTTCAAAATCTTCCAAAAGCTTTAAAAACGCATCAATCTTGCTCAAGTTTCCGGTAAGCTCAATCATAAGGGCCTCCGGACCTACATCCACAATCTTTGCCCGGAAAATATCCGCAATTGCAATAATCTCCTGTTTCTCCTTCTTGCTGGCGCGAACCTTGACGAGGGTAAGCTCCCGGCAGACGGATTCTTTGTCATAGAGTTCAATGATTTTTACAACATCCTCTAATTTGCCGATCTGTTTTCGAATCTGCTCTAAGATATCGTCATCTCCGGTTACCGCAACGGTAATACGGGTATAATTAGGGTCATTCGTCGCTCCCGCTGTAATTGTATCAATATTGTATCCGCGTCTTGCAAACAATCCGGCAATCCGGCTCAATACACCCGGATTATTATTTACAAGAAGTGCTAATGCAATCTGTTTTTCTTTCATAACTCTTCCTCCTCATATCACTGATTGCTCCTAATAGGTAGAGCCGCCTTCTAACTTCTCCGGTGCCTCATAAGTAATGAAATGCTCATTACCCTGATTAAAGCTTTCTGTTCCCTCTGGCTCTTCTCCAATACCGAACATAAAATACTGAAGTGCTGCTTTATTCACGTCATAATCCGGGAAGATAACCCACATGCCGCCGTCTGCACGTCCGGTATCATAAGTCTCCTCTAACGGAATTCTGTGCTGTTCTATGTCCACTTTTCCCATGGACACAACAGAGGTCAATAAGCTTCTAATATGGGCCTCATCAAGATCTGTTGTAATGCTTGATAAGGAATCAAATACCAGATTCGTAAGATCTGTAATATTAAGGCTCATTACTTTTTCATAAATAGCCATAATCACCTTTCTCTGGCGGTCCGTTCGTCCAAAATCACCGGTAATATCCTGACGGATTCTGCTGTAGGCTAACGCCTGATATCCGGTCATCGTATTCAGTCCTTCTGTCACTTCCGTCTCACCATGGGAGCTTGTCTTATAAGCGGTCTGAAGATAGGTTGCCTCCTCGGCCGTAAGTTCAATATCCACACCGCCAATTTGGTCTACCACATCACGAAACACCTTCATATCGACAACAATATAGCCATCTAGTTTTACATCAAAGGTATTCGCAAGAGTTTCATAGGTGAGCTTTGGACCCCCAAAAGCATAGGCTGCATTAAATTTATTATAGCCATGGCCCGGAATCTCTATATACATATCCCTCATTAAAGTTGTCAGCTTTAAAGTCTTATTCTTAAGATCTATCGTTCCAATCATAACGGAATCTGAACGACCAAGGCTCGTCTCAGATTCCCTTTTATCTGCACCAATCAGTAAAAGATTAATGACATCC
This sequence comes from Lachnospiraceae bacterium, assembly GCA_030526985.1. Taxonomy (GTDB): domain Bacteria; phylum Bacillota; class Clostridia; order Lachnospirales; family Lachnospiraceae; genus SIG292. The sequence goes on from JAUNBT010000242.1 coordinate 3,768, forward strand.
TGATCATAAACCAGGTCTTCGTCGGATACATCCGCTGCTCCAAGAGAATCCTCCTCGGCCACAGTATTAATCCGGTCCGTACCTGCCTTATAAATCGCTGCCACTGCTCCTGCTCCTGCAGAACATACAATTAAAATACAAGCCAAAATTCCTGTTACTATCTTCTTCCACGAAAATTTTTTAGTATTCATCAAATTCCTCCATATTAAATTAAGTCAGTATTATTCCAGAGCATTTTTACTCAGAAATTCTATTCTTATAATACATTATACCAATTTTCGTCATTATGCAACAATAAAAATCTAAATTTTCTGTGTTGAGTACTGACTATTTTCTTAATTTTCCCAGTAGGAAGGATTCATTGTAAGGATTTTAATTAACCATTCAGGCAATTTATCATAAGCACCACCCAGTTTGTATCCTAAGTATTTACAGCCGCTTACCCAAATCAGTCCGGGGATTCTTTTATAATCTCCCTTTTTCATCAGCCATTTTATTGTCTCTTTTACAAGACGAATGCCTTCTGATTCCGATTTTACTTTCAGAAACAGTCCACCCCAGTCTTTCTGGGACACAGCTAAATCAAAATTTCTTTTTAATTGCTGCTTTCCCGTATAATCATGCCAATGCCATACCTTGGCTTTCGCCTGATAATAGACTGCATAATTTTCTTCAATCAGACGGGAAGCAAATATCATATCTTCATTAAAAATCACCTTTTTAGGAAAACCGCCAAGTTTTTCATAGGTCTCTTTCCGATAGGCCGCACATACATTGGAACAAAAAAATGTCTTAATACCTAAGCAATCCAAATCTTCCTTTGTTTTTTTCCGACTCTCGTTGGGATAATTAAATTGTCTTGTAAAGGCTTCCACCGGGCTCTTTTTCGGGTCAGCCATCTGTTTTCCATACACAGCTGCCACATCTGAATCTTCAAAAGGC
>JAUNBT010000019.1 GCA_030526985.1 Lachnospiraceae bacterium
GGTTTTAACCTATGGCTTAGCACTATTTTTTCATTTCAACTCCAAAAGACAGGTAGCATAACATAGGAGAAAAATTATGTCAATATTTTTGGGAAAAATCGTTTTGAATTCAATGGATTTGAAATCTATTTAGGGAAAAAACGGGAATATTTCGGGAAATAATTGTATAAAATTTAGTAAACATGAATTGAAGTGGATAAACGAAAAAAATGATTAACTATATATGGAGCATCCTTCTTTTGTCAGGAATTTTCTTTTCTTCTTTTTATGGAAATCTTTCGGTTATGACAGAGGCTCTTTTAGATGGAGCAAAGGAAGCTGTGAATCTGTGTATTATTATGGCAGCAGTTGTAGGTCTATGGTCCGGAATTATGGAAATAGGTGTGGAGAGCGGACTTTTGGATTTGTTCGCAAAAAAAATAGATCCTTTTATAAACTGGCTTTTTCCCAGACTTCCAAAGGACAGCAGGGCAAAAGAGTATATTGCAGCCAATTGTGCGGCAAATATACTGGGTCTTGGATGGGCGGCGACACCTGCAGGACTTCAGGCAATGGAAGAATTGCAAAAAGTAGAAGAAGGGCGAATGAAAAGTAGTCTAAAAGGAGAAAAAATAGTGGTTGCCAGTGACGAAATGTGTACCTTCCTCATATTAAATATTTCCTCGCTTCAGTTAATTCCTGTAAACATCATTGGATATCGAAGCCAGTATGGAAGTATCAACCCGGCAGCGGTAATCATACCGGGAATTCTGGCAACTATGTTTAGTACGATGATGGCAATCCTGTTTTGTAAGATACAAATGAGAAAATAAAAACGGTTCAAAGAATTAGTTTCATCATCATATTTGCAAGAAGAATACTAATGAAAATACCGGAAAAAGAGGTGAAAAGGGCTCCTGGAAGCGTCCAGCGGGTCTTTTTTATACGGACGGAGAGATAATAAATACTCATGGTATAAAATGCCGCTTCTGTGCAGGACATCATAATAGAAGCCATGAGACCATTGAGAGAATCCGGGCCGGATACTTTGTAAATATCAAGAAGAAATCCAGTGGCGGCGGATGAGGAAAAAAGTCGAATAAGGGCCATGGGAATTAATTCAGCTGGAAAGTGAAGCCGTCTTCCAAAAGGTTTTAGAAAGGATGTAATAGATTCTAAGACACCGGAAGAGCGAAGTGTACTAACTGCCACCATAAGTCCAATCAATGTAGGGGCGATATGGAGTACTGTGCGAAATCCTTTTTCTACCCCCTTTGTAAATACATCAAAAACCGGAATTTTCTTAAGAATACCATAAAAGACAATAGAAAAGATAACAGCGGGAACCATTAAGTTAGATAAAAAAAGAACAAGCTCCATAAAAAACCCCTAAATTTCTTTTTTTCAATATATGAAAGAAAAACAAAAATCATGAGGATGGAATGGAAATAATACTTTGGCAGACGAACAAAAATTTGGTATACTATTGTTCTGTAGAAATAAGAGAAAAAACATTGTTTTAAAATAGAAAGGCAGCATATGGACGCAAACTATCAGATTCCGGATTCTTTTTGGAGACTTTTCCGTTCTCCAAACAGAGAACTTTATATAGAGGCAATGCTTCAAATAAATGAAGAATATGAATATAATAACTATTTTTTAAGCCGGGAGGTATGTATCCAGGTGTTGGGGGATTATTTTGCAAAGAAATCAGTCCGCCTTGAAAAGGAAGAGGAAGAAACGGATTTAGATTTATTAGAGCCGCCGGCATCAAGGACTTTAAATTGGCTTTTAAGGGCACAATGGTTGAAAAGAATAGAAGATTACTATGAGCAGGTTACGCATATTGTAATTCCAGATTATGCAGCCATATTTGTGGACGCGTTTACAAAGATATATGGAGAGGAAGAGGAGGAAACAGATCTTTATATTCAGAATATATATGCTATTTTATTTTCCTTCCAGAATGATGAAAAAGCCTCTTTAAGCCTTTTAAAGACAGCCCTTGTAAATACCCGCCGGTTAAATAAATCGCTTCAAAATTTACTCCATAATATGGACCGCTTTTTTGGGAGATTGTTAGAAAAAGAGAACTATGGGGAACTTTTAAGGGATCATTTAGAAGGCTATGTGGAAGAAATAATACGAAAAAAGTATCATATTTTAAAGACTTCAGATAATTTTTATCTTTATAAGGCAGATATAAAAAAATGGATTCATAAAATGCAGGAAAATCCCCATTGGCTGATGGAAAAAATAGAAAAAGAGAAAAACGGATTTGGGCAGGAAGACGTATTTCAAATTTTGGACGGAATTGAGCGGGGATTTGATGATATTGAACATCGGATTGCCAATATGGATAGGGAGCATATTCGTTATGTAAGAGCGACAGTGGTAAGGCTTCAGTATCTTTTGAACGGAGAAGGGGATACGAAAGGTCTTGTAAACCGCCTGCTTTTAGCTCTTTCTGAGGGAGAAAAACAGGAAGAAAGAATAAAAGCGGTTTCGAGACAATTCAATTTATCGGATCCTGTAATTTTATCAGACACCTCTTTTTATCAAAAAAGGGGAGCGAGAAAGAAATTTTTAGAGGAGGTTGAACCGGAACAAAAGAGAACGGAACTTACCAGAGAAGAAATTCTCAAATTAAACCGGGTACATAACCGATACACAAAACAGCAGATAGAAATATTTTTAGAAGAGAGGGAAGAAAATGGTGTTGTGGATACAAGAACCTGTCCGATTGAAAACGGGGAAGATTTTGAAAAGCTGATTCTTGCCTATGACAATGCCATAAAACGAAACAGTAAATATAAAGTAGTGATAAAGGGAGAACAGAGGGTAAATAATGGAATTTTCTCCTACCCAGATCTTTTGTTTGTCCGAAAATAAAGGATGAAAAAATATTTAGCAGAAAGCAGGAAGAAAAATGCAATATTATGATGAACTCCTTCAAGAGGAGCAGGAAGAATTAAAAGCAGTATTAAAACTTCTTTATAGACAGACCTTTCTTTTAGAAAGAAAATACGATAAAAAAACAAAACGACTTTTATTTACAAAAGAATATCAGACGGCTATGCGCCATTTGGATTTTTTGCGGGATTATCTTAAAGTGAGCGGAGTTGAAATTTTAGATAACAGCCAGGAGGGAATCCTATATATCCGGGGAGAAGAGACCGTGGGAGAAAAACTTCCGAAGCTGGCGACTTTCTATCTTCTTTTATTAAAATTGATTTATGAGGAGCAGATGAGCGAGGTCTCTTCTAGCGTCAATGTTTTTACCAATTTAGGGGAACTGAATGAAAAATTAGGAAGCTTCCGGCTGCTGCGGGACCGCCCATCACCGACAGAAATCAGAAGAAGCCTTACGCTTTTAAAAAAATATCAGATGATAGAGCTTTTGGACAGTACAGAGGAGATTACAAGTGAAATTCAGATGGTAATCTACCCTTCGGTGAAAATGGTACTTTTGGGCAGTGAAATCAGAAAATTACTAGAAAGTTTTAGCGAGGATGAGGAAGATGAAGAAGAAAGAACGATTTAAGGCACTTTCAAGAATGTGTCTCAATAATTGGCATTATATAGATGAAAAAATATTGAATTTTAACAGAGAAATCAACTTTTTTACCGGACATTCCGGAAGTGGAAAATCGACAATCATTGACGCAATCCAGATTGTTTTATATGCAAATACAGACGGAAGAGGATTTTTTAATAAAGCGGCAGCAGACGATTCGGACCGAAATTTAATTGAGTATTTAAGAGGTATGATTAATATTGGAGAGAATAATGAGTTTTCTTATTTGAGAAATAAAAATTTTTCTTCTACGATTGTTTTAGAGCTTACAAGAACCGATACAAATGAGCAGGAATGTATTGGAGTATGCTTTGACGTGGAGACGGCTTCCAATCATATCAATCGATTATTTTTTCATCACGCAGGGCCGATTCCAAACCATCATTATCGAACCGGCGATCGAACCATGTCTGTGGAAGAATTAAAAAATGATTTCAGGGAACATTTTCAGAAAGACGAGTATTTTTGTGGTTCCCATAATGAAAGATTCCGCCGACAGCTTTATGATATCTATCTGGGTGGACTGGATATGGAGAAATTTCCACTTCTTTTTAAACGGGCGATTCCTTTCCGTATGAACAGTAGATTAGAGGATTTTGTAAAGGAATATATCTGTATGGAGCAGGATATTCATATTGAAGAAATGCAGGAAAGTGTCATGCAGTATGGCAGGATGCAAAAAAAGATTGAGAACGCACGAAAAGAAATAGAGGAACTAGATGGAATCCATGAGGCAGACAGGACAGCCCAATTATACAAACAGGAGGCTGAAAAATATCGTTACTTTAATGAAAAGCTGGATATTTTACTGCAAAAGGAAAACAGAAAGCTGCAGCAGGAAAAAAGGAAGGTGAGAGAAGAAGAGTTAGTTGAATTGGGAATCAGAAGAGAAAAGCTCTCAGATAGAATTCTTGCTTTGGAAAAACAGAATGAAGAACTGGTAAAATCCATTGCAGAGACAGGATATGAGGAGCTAAAAAGTCAGCTTCTCAGTGTGAACGGGCTTTTGGAACGTCTATACCGAAGCCGGGCAAAATGGGATCAGACTGCCCAAAAACTGGCATTATGGGCAGAGGAGGAGACAGCTTCTAACGATATCGTGTGGAATGGAGATAAATTTAAAAAATACACAATTACAGGGGTAGAGCTGCGCTCTTTAAAGGAATCAGTTGAGGAGCTGATGGAGGAAATTTCAGCGGAGAAAAAAGAAGTGGACAGCCGGGTCCGGGAATATAAAAAAGAAGAAAAAGAAATCAAAGAGGAATTGGCTTTATTGGAACAGGGCCGCAAATCTTATCCAAAGGAGCTTCGAGAGGCAAAACAGTATCTGACAAGGATTTTAGCGATTGAAACAGGAAGAACGGTAAAAGTGGATGTATTAGCAGACCTTTTGGAAGTAAAAGAGGAAAAATGGCAAAATGCTGTGGAGGGCTATATGGGAAACCAGAAGCTCGCCTTATTTGTGGAACCAACTTATGCCAGGGCAGCGATGGAAATCTATAAAAAAATGGATCAGAAACATTTTTTTAAAGTTGCAGTAGTGGACACTGAAAAAGTACTGGAAAAACAGTATCGGGTAAAAAAGGGTTCTTTGGCGGAGGAAGTTTTTGCGAAAGCAGATTAAGCCCAGGCATATGTCAATTTTCTTCCTGGAACTGTAAGAAACTGTGAATCTATAGAAGAACTCCGAAAGCAGGAAATTGGTGTGACACCAGATGGCCTTTCCTACAGGGGATTCCGATTCCAGCATATGAATCCGGATTACTATACAAAATACGCTTTTATCGGAAACGACAGTATGGGGCGGAGAATAAAGCAGTTAAAAAAACAGCAGGAAGAGCTTGAAAAACGGATGAATCCTGCATTGGAAGAACAAATCAGATATGAGAAGCTTCTTTCTATGGAACGTCTTTCCCATTCTGTGGAAGAATATATGGAGTGGAAAAGTGATATTGAAGAAATCTCTGTTCAGGAAAAGGAAAAAAGCCGTTTAAATCAGAGGCTGTTGGCTTTAAAGGAGATTGACATTGATCGTTTAGAAACAGAAAAAGAGGAGATTATAAAGAGCCTTTCCTCTTGCAGAGATCAGTTATCTTCTATAATAAAGGAAACCGGGCGGAAGGAAGATGAAATCCGCTCCTTAAATCAGACCTGTCTTTTGTTAGAACAGCAGATTGGAGAGCAGGAGAGCCATTTTTGCAAAGAGGAGGAGTTAGAACAGGAATTCTGGGCAATGGAAGAACTGGGACGGGAAGAGATTAGAAAATACGATCTTGACCGATTGAAAAATCAATGTATGAAAAGGGAAGAGAAGTCTGTCCGGCAGCAGGAGGAAGCCTTTTCAAAGGTATGGACACTGCGACATGAATATCTACAGCATTATCCAAACAGGAGCTTCGATTTTCAGGCACAGACAAATGAGGAATATGATTCACTCCGTGAGAGACTTCAGTGCGATAATTTGGAAAAGTACCAGTCCATTGCAAGAGAGATGGGGCGCTCTGCAGCAGAGCATTTTAAGGATGATTTTATATTTAAAATCCGCAGTGCCATAAAAGAAGCCATGATGAGAAAAGATGAGCTTAACCGGATTATTCACAAGCTGGATTTCGGAAAGGATAAATACCAATTCATTTTTTCTAAAAATAAAGGACCGGATGGAAAATATTATGATATGTTTATGGATGATTCTTTAGATGTGAATCCAAAAAACCTGACAGATTCGATGGAAGAACAGGCAAATCTATTTACTATGGACCATGAAAACCGGTATGGAGAATTGATGAATGAATTGATTTCTGTTTTTATTCCACCGGAAAATGCCACAGAAAAGGAGATGGAGGAAGCAAGAAGAAATATGGTGCGTTATGCAGATTACCGGACCTATCTTTCTTTTGATATGGAACAGACAATTGAGAGCGAAGATGGGGAAACAATCAAAATCCGTCTCAGTAAAATGCTTAAGAAAAATTCCGGTGGAGAAGGACAAAATCCACTTTATGTGGCATTGTTGGCCAGCTTTGCCCAGGCATATCGAATTGGAATGCCCCCTAAAATGCAGAGAAATCCGGCAATCCGTCTTGTCGTGCTCGATGAAGCCTTTTCCAAAATGGATGGGGAGAAAGTGGCAAGCTGTATTCGCTTAATCAGAGACTTAGGATTTCAGGTGATTATCAGTGCGACCAACGATAAGATTCAGAATTACCTGGAAAATGTAGATAAAACCTTTGTATTTGCTAACCCAAATAAAAAAAGTATTTCCATTCAGGAGTTTGAAAAAGCAGAATTTATCTCGTTATCAGAAGAATAAGCAAACAATTAAAACAATATCCCTCTGTTTTAACTGTTTAAATATTCTGAAATTAAAAAATATCAAAAAATAAGTTGACAAATCATAAATAATCTGTTACTATAAGTACAACAAAAAAAGAAACACATAAATTCAATCAAAATTGATTGATACATATGGAGGGTGGACCGTTGAAAAGATAATTTTTCCCCAGTCAATATGAGAGTGGTAAGACTTATTTCCCTGAAAGAAAGGCCGTTGCTAATTTGTATATAATAAGAGAGTCGATAAGAAAGATCGAGAGAGAGCAACTGGCAACTATCGTATAGTCCTCATGTTGAACATTTACCACAAACATAATAAGAAGATTTCAGACATTGTGTGAAGAAACATTGTTTGAAAGGAATTATTTTTTCTATACAGACCGGTAATATAATTGAACAATAGAAGTTGAACCGGAAGAAAGTAACAGGATTATTTTTATAGATAGAAGAGATATCCTTATTCAATTATATAAAGGAACGATATAGAAAGAATGTTCTTGAAGAGGCTGAGCAGGTAAGCTCGAATCAGAAGCTTGTTATTATTCCAATTATTTGATAGTGAATATTTCAATGAATCGTACAGGAATTCATAACAGGGAATTGCTTTACACGCAATTACAAGATAGATGTAACTGTAGGTAAGCATAGGAAAAAAGGCTTTCGTATCAGATTCGAAAAAAAAAAGCCCTTTTTCTAGTAACAAAATAACACAATCACAGTAAAGGAATAAGGAAATTGAATAAAGAAGATCAGTAGAACAACCGTTATATTCAGATAGATTGATATAACGGTTGTTCCTTTTTGGTTTGGCTTCCTTCATTGTTATTTTGGAATCTCCGTGCTATAATGATTGCGAGTACTAAAATAGGGAAAGAAATGTTGAATCCATATAATTGAATACAAAAAAGAAGCACTGCTGTCGGATTCAATCCGAGAAGCGGTGCTCCTTTTGTATTCACTATTTCATTTGAGGGGAGAGGATTCAAATATATGAATAGCTTTGTTACGATTATTAGTATAGCAGATGGTAAGTAATAAATTAGGTGTTTTCATCTTAAATTTAGTGAAGAAAATCTTAATTTTTTAAGTATGAGGATAAGAAATTAAAAAAGAAATGAGGATCAAAAAATGATACAGACAAATTATGATGTGAAGGTGATTTTAAAGAAAGGGGAGGGAAGAACTTTAAAATCCGGTGGGATGTGGGTTTACGACAATGAAATTGACCGGATTGAAGGAAATTATCAAAATGGAGAGATTATTTCTGTCTTAGATTTTGACGGATATTTTATGGGATATGGATTTATCAATGCGAATTCTAAGATTACAGTCCGGATTTTGGCGAGGAGAAAAGAGCATCTTATTACAGAAGAATTTATCGAAGGAAGGGTAAGAACTGCCTGGGAATATCGAAAAGCGGCTGCGGATACTGGAAGCTGCCGGATTATTTTTGGAGAAGCTGACTTTCTTCCAGGTCTAGTAATTGATAAATTTGCGGATGTACTGGTTGTGGAAAGCCTTGCACTGGGAATCGATTTATTAAAACCATTGATTTTAGAAAAATTGGTGGAGGTTTTAAAAGAGGACGGAATTTTGATTCGAGGAATCTATGAGCGGAGTGATGCGAAGGTTCGTCTGTCAGAGGGAATGGAGCGATACAAAGGATTTTTAAGTGAACCATTTGATACGAAAATCGAGATTGAAGAAAATGGGGTAAAATACATGGTTGATGTGGAGGATGGACAAAAGACAGGATTCTTTCTAGATCAAAAATACAACAGAGCGGCCATTCATAAAATCTGCCGAGGAAAGAGAGTGCTTGACTGTTTTACCCATACCGGTTCTTTTGCCTTAAATGCCGGGATTGCAGGAGCCACTTCTGTTCTTGGGGTGGACGCGTCACAGTTAGGCGTGGATCAGGCGAGAGAAAATGCCTGTCTGAATCATTTAGAAGACAGGGTAAAATTTATGTGTGCAGATGTGTTCGAACTTCTTCCAGAGTTAGAGAAAAAAGGGGAGAAATATGATGTTGTTATTTTGGATCCGCCCGCATTTACCAAATCAAGAAAATCAATAAAAAATGCGGTGAAAGGATACCGGGAAATTAATGTGAGAGGTCTTAAACTGGTGGAAAACGGGGGATTCTTAGTGACTTGCTCCTGTTCCCATTTCATGGATCAGGAGTTATTTGCAAAGACAATTCGAGAAGCGGCAAGAGGGGCACATAAACGAATCCGCCAGGTGGAATTTCGGACACAGGCATTAGATCATCCGATTTTATGGGCGGCTGATCAGTCCTATTACCTGAAATTTTACATCTTTCAGGTAATAGAGGAACTGTAGTTTAAAAGAAACAGGAAACGATCGGCAGTGTAATCAGGGAAAAAAGCGTAGAAAGAATAATTCCCTGTACACCGTCGTTTCCGCCAATCTCGTATTCATCTGCTAAAAGGACGACTAAAGTTCCCACAGGCATTCCGGTCATAATGACGAAGATACCGAGGACTGTTTTGTCGAAATTCAGATTCCGAAGCAACAGGGTAAGAAGAATCGGAATCACAATTAATTTAAGCAGGCAGAAAAAATAAATTCGCACATTAGTAAAAAGAGTTTTGAAATCAATCCTTGCCATAAAGACGCCGATTAAAATCATGGACAGAGGTACGGCGGCATTTCCCATGTAGGAGACGAAGGTTCCCACAGCTGACGGAATCGGAATCTGCAAAAAGAAAATCAGGATAGCCAAAAGGCTGAAAATAAATCCCGGATTGATGATTTTTTTCCATTGAAAACTGACATTTTCTTTTGGTGAATTTTTGCCGGCAACATAAATGCCATAAGTATAGAGAAGAACGTTGTACATCAGCATATAGAAGGAGACGTAAATTGTGGCTCCTTTGCCGTAAAGCCCGGAAATCAAAGGGAGTCCCATAAATCCCAGGTTAGAAAAAACATTCATTAGACCATAAAGGGGGCGCTTTTCCTTGGGAACCCGAAGAATTCGTACCAGGAGTGGACTTAAAACAATCCAAATGCCAAACAGCAAAAAGACAAGGAGAATATTTTCCAGGACAAGCTCCATGGATTTATCCACAGATTTGTCTGTGATGCTGGAAATAACTAAAAATGGATTAAATAAATTGACGGTCAGATAAGATAGTTTCGGTTGTACCTCATCTGTGATAAGCTCCTTTTTATAGCAAAAGTAGCCGACTAAAATCATGGCAAAAAGGAGAAGCATTTGTTGGAATACGATAAATGGGTTCATAGGTCAGACCTTTCTTTTTTCTTTTTTATAGCTGTTTAGAGTCAAAGGTGGAAGTTTGCCTCTGAACAGTTAAAAATATTGTAACCGTTCTGGTTAAAATAATGTAACAGCCTCATTATAAGGAGAAAATACAAAAATTGTCAAGAAGGACTATTGTTTTTTTTATGAAAAAGAATTATAATAGGAAGAACTTAAAGTTATAAAAAGGATACCATTTGATGAAAAAATAAAGAAGAATATTATATGCATCAGCATAGACGTCGAAGATAGTGGAATGTGCAGGAGGGATATCGATGTATTGTGCAGAAAAAACAAGGTATCAATCGATGAAATATTTTCGCTGTGGGGACAGTGGATTGTTACTGCCGGCCGTTTCAATGGGACTATGGCATAATTTTGGTTATACGAATTCCTATGAAAGGATGAAAGAACTTTGCTTTACGGCATTTGACAATGGAATTACCCACTTTGATTTAGCAAATAACTATGGTCCGCCTCCGGGAAGTGCGGAAGAAAATATGGGAAGAATATTAAAAGAGGAATGGAAAGATTATCGGGATGAATTGATTATCAGCTCGAAAGCAGGATATGAGATGTGGGATGGGCCCTACGGAAATTGGGGAAGTCGAAAGTATATTCTCGCAAGTCTTGACCAGAGCCTTAAACGCATGGGGTTGGAATATGTGGATATCTTTTATCATCACCGTATGGATCCGGAAACACCATTAGAGGAAACAATGGGAGCATTGGCACAGGCAGTTGTGAGCGGGAAAGCTTTGTATGTGGGATTGTCAAACTATGACGGAGCGACTTTGAAAGAGGCAGAGAAAATATTAAAGGAACTTCGGTGTCCTTTCATTATTAACCAGAACCGCTATTCTATTTTTGATAGAACGATTGAAAAGAATGGGTTAAAAGAAACTTCCGCCAAACTGAAAAAGGGTATTATTGCCTTTAGTCCTTTGGCACAGGGAATGTTGACGGATCGCTATCTGAATGGCATTCCAGAAGACAGCAGAATAAAAACGGACGGCAGGTTTTTAAAAGAAAAAGCATTGACAGAGACTCGTTTGTCTCAAATACAAGAACTAAACCAGATTGCAAAAGAAAGAGGACAGACTTTAGCAGAGATGGCCCTGAGCTGGATTCTTAAAGATGGGATTGTGACAAGTGTGCTAATCGGTGCATCGAAACCATCACAGATTCTGGATAATATAAAGGCATTGGATAATATGAAATTTTCTCAGGATGAAAAAGAGAAAATTGAAGGAATAATATAATAATATGATTGGAGGAATTGTCTTGAAAGAAACATTATTAGACCTAAAAACAAGAAGAAGCTGCCGGAAGTATAAACCGGAGCAGATTAAGGAAGAGGAACTGGCTGCTATTTTAGAGGCTGGTACCTATGCTCCTACCGGAATGGGTGCACAAAGTCCGGTAATCATAGTAGTTCAGGATAAAGCGGTGAGGGACAAGCTTTCAAAAATGAACGCTAAAGTGATGGGAACGGAGATAGACCCGTTTTATGGAGCTCCAACAGTGGTTGTGGTGTTAGCAGACCGCTCCCGCAATACATATGTAGATGACGGTAATATGGTAATTGCGAATCTGCTCAACGCAGCCCATGCTGTGGGAGTGGACTCCTGTTATATCTATCGCGCAAGAGAAGTTTTTCAGTCAGAGGAAGGGAAACAACTCTTTGATGAGTGGGGGCTGAAAGGCGATTATGAGGGAATTGGAAATGTAATCTTAGGATACGGTTTACCAGAAGGCATCAAAGAAGCAGCAGCAAGGAAAGACGGTTATATTATCCGTGTATAGGAGTAAAAAATGCAATTTGAAATTATACCACAAATCATACAATTAGACACATGTAAAGAATTCGCAGAGACTTATACCATCGGAGCGGATGATTTGATTATAACGAACCGCTATATTTATGATCCATTTTTTGGAGAGATGAATCTGGATTGCGAGGTTTTGTATCAGGAAGAATACGGAAGTGGGGAACCATCGGACGACATGGCTGAGGCTATGTATAAAGCAATTAAGAAAGTGCCGAAGCGTGTCATTGCAATCGGAGGTGGAACAGTCCTTGATATCTCAAAGATTTTTGTATTGCAGTATGTATCTCCAATTCTTGATCTTTATGATGGAAAATATCCGATTGTGAAAGATAAAGAGCTGATTCTTGTTCCTACCACATGTGGAACCGGTTCAGAAGTGACCAATATAGCGATACTTTCCCTGAACAGTAGAGGAACGAAGAAAGGACTTGCATCAAAAGCAATGTATGCAGATTATGCTGTTTTGATTCCGGAACTGTTAAATAGTCTGCCATTCCGATTTTTTGCAACCAGTTCCATCGATGCATTGATTCATGCAATTGAGTCCTCTCTTTCCCCTAAGGCAACAGAGTACTCAAAACTATTTGGATATCAGGCTATCAAAATGATATTGAAAGGATATATGGAAATACGGGAAAAAGGAGAAGATGCCAGACTTCCTCTTTTAAAAGATTTTCTGATTGCATCAAATTATGCTGGTATTGCCTTTGGCAATGCAGGATGTGCAGCGGTACATGCACTGAGTTATCCGTTAGGAGCCATTTATCATGTGGCGCATGGAGAAGCAAATTATGCTATGTTTACCGGGGTTATGAAGAATTATCTGGAAGTAAAAACAGACGGTGAAATAGATTCTTTGATGAATTTCATAGCCGAGATTTTAAAGTGTCCAAAAATGGATGTATTCGAAGAATTAGATAAGTTACTTAGTGTTTTGATTCCGAAGAAAGCATTGCATGAATACGGTATGACAGAGCAGGAGATTGTAGAATTCAGTGATTCTGTCATTGAAAATCAGCAACGTCTTCTGGTCAATAATTTTGTTCCGTTTGACAGAGAAAGAATTTTGAAAATATATAGAGAGCTGTATTAAAAACAATATATTCCAGAAAAAGGTGCAGGCAGTGATGTCTGCACCTTTTTCTATGAATCAGTGGGGTCTTGATTGATAAGGATAAATAAAAATGTTTGTACTAGTTTTTCTTTTTACCAAATGCAAACCATCCGATTAATCCAAGAAAAATCACTGCTACCAACATCCATCCTGCCAGCAGCATTGGATTATTCTGTGCATTGGCACGGGGAGCGAACATGTCCCAATAGCCCTTAAGATAAACAATCACTACCAGTAGTGGAATAACGTATGTCATATATCCTTTTATGAATACAGGGAATTTTTTACCTTTTCCTGCATTGGCTTCTGCTACAAAATTTGACCAGCCCCAGCCGTTCTTTTTTGTACAGAACATCAGATATACCAGAGAACCTAGGGGCAGAAGATTATTAGATACAAGAAAATCCTCCAAATCCATAATAGTAGTGCCCTCTCCCAGCGGCTGAATACCAGACAGGACATTGAAGCCTAAAACAGCCGGCAGTGATAGAAGAACAATCAGAATAATATTAACTGCCACTGCCTTCTGGCGTGATGTACCGAACAAATCCATGGCAAAGGAAATAATATTTTCAAATACGGCAACCAGTGTAGAAAGAGCTGCAAAAGAAAGGAAAAGGAAGAACAGTGTTCCCCAGATCCGCCCTCCGGTCATCTGGTTAAAAATCTGCGGCAATGTAATAAAAATCAGCGATGGTCCTGCATCCGGTTCCACTCCGAATGAAAAACAGGCCGGAATAATGATCATGCCTGCCATGAGTGCTACAAAGGTGTCAAGAAATCCAATGCTCATGGCTTCTCCGGTCAGCGAACGGTCTTTGTCTAGATAGCTTCCGAAAATCGCCATAGCTCCGATTCCCAGACTAAGTGTAAAGAAGGCCTGTGACATAGCTCCGAAAACCACATCACCAATCCCGGTATCTTTCATTTTCTGAAAGTCAGGTACCAGGTAAAATTTTACACCTTCAGCTGCCCCTGGAAGACGGATTGAATGCACCGCCAATACAACAATCAATGCGAGAAGAGACATCATCATTACTTTGGTGATCCGTTCCACTCCTTTTTGTACACCGCAAGCACAGATGGAAAATGAAACCAGCACAGCAAGTACCATCCATAAAGTCAGCGTTCCTGGTGAGGAAAGCATATCATTAAACCGTTCCCCCACTACAGCTGCATCCAGTGTCTGGTTGGTGAAATCTCCTCGAATACATCGAAAGCAATAATACATCATCCATCCTGCTACCATGGTATAAAACATCATCAGAAGATAATTGCCTGCCATGCCGAACCATCCATAATGATGCCATCTGCTTCCTTCTGGCTCCAACACCTTAAAAGATGTGGCGCAGCTCTTCTGACTGCCCCGACCTACTGAAAATTCACAGACCATAATCGGCCATCCCATCAAAACAAGAAAGGCCAGATAAATTAAAATAAAAGCTGCACCGCCATATTTTCCTGTCATGTAGGGGAATTTCCATACATTACCGATTCCAACTGCACAGCCGGCTGACACCAGAATAAATCCCAGCCGGCTTCCAAACTTCTCTCTTTCGTTCATACCTGCTCTCCAATTCTGTAAAATTTGATGTAACTATTCAGCTATTGTGCATACAGTAAATGTACAGCTTGCTGAACCGCAACGTATGTTTATTATATAATTTTAGCATATATTCTGTCAATTCCCATTTTATTATCTATATTGTCTTGCAACTTTAAAGTTTTAAACTTTAATGTAGTCAAGTGTGCCGGATCAGATATCTAAAATATCCGGAATTTATTTATTTCCATCCGTTTTTGAATACTTTGTTGTTATAATTATCAATGATATTTTGTAATGTAATTCCTTCCATTTCTTTTTCGGCAGAAACTTGTATCTGGTTATAAAAATCCTGAATAGAATATTGAATATTGACACCGATACCACACTCTGGATTCGTATGCGTGTCTAGATGTAAAAGAGGCTTGTCTCCCTCAATTGCTTTGTAGATTTCTAATAATGTAATGCTTTCGGGTGACTTTGTCAGAGATGGTGTAGCGCGGCCTCGAACACTTTCAATGATATTTCCTTTTTTTAGCGCACTCATAATCTGGCGAATAAATCCTGCATTTGTTTTTATGCTGGTTGCAAATGTCGCACTGGTCATATTTTCTAATGGATTTAGCGCTATTAATACTAAAACATGTATGGCATCGCTTAATTTTGATGAGTATTTCATGAACTACCTCCTGTAAATAGTGGATGTAAATAATAATATAACATCCATTGACAGTGACGTCAACAGATGTTATAATTTCATGTAATTAATAAAATAACATTAATAAAAAGAATATTAAAACTTGTTTGTGAAGAATGCAAGAGAGAAATTGTAAAATCCAAAAAAGGGAGGGTTAAAATTATGACAGATTTCAATTTAGTTGCAAAGAAAATAAAGGAAGCAGATGCTATTTTGATTGGTGCAAGTAACGGGTTGTCTATTACCGAGGGACTTCACTTGTTTGCAGACAATGCTGCTTTTGAGGAAGTGTTTGGTGATTTGAAGAGGAAATATGGTATGCGGTGCATTTTACAGGGGATGGGTGCAAGATGGCCTCAAGAGGAAGAAAAGTGGGGATTTTGGAGCCGGTTGATTCATCATTACTGCAGCGGTTATACAGCGACACCGGTTATGCAGGATTTGAAGGCAATCGTGGGTGATAAGGATTACTTTGTTGTTACAAGTAATGGCGAGTGTCATTTTGAAATGTCAGGTTTTGATGCTGAAAAAATATATGAGGTGGAGGGCAATTGGCTGACTATGCAGTGTGCGAAAGCTTGCCATGATACAATCTATCCTGATTTTGAATTGGTTGAGCAGATGGCAGAGGCAGAACAAGATGGCAAAGTACCGACATCTATGCTGCCCCGTTGTCCAAAATGTGGCGGAGACATGCAGGTTCATATGGTTGGACCTGGATTTATCCCAGATACCAATGCCCAGAATAGATTTCAATCTTTTTTAGATCAATACCATGGAAAAAAACTGGTCGTGTTGGAACTTGGTATCGGGCCAAGGAATCAGTTGATTAAAGGACCGTTGATGCGGTTGGTGGCACAGGAACCAAATGCAGCCTATGTGACAATCAATTTGGGTGAATTGTATATTGCAGATAATATTAAGGAGAAATCATTTGGTATAGATGGTTATTTGTCAGATGTTTTGGCACAGATAAAAAAGAAGTGTGAATAATAATAAAAGTGGCAGTTAGTCTTTTAAACTGCCACTTTTGTTTTAGATATTATCTTCAGAAAAGTGTAGCCAAAATCAATATTTACCTTCAGAAAAGTGTGAAACAATATAACAAATACGTTCAAAAAAATGTAAGAGTCAATCTCGCATCTGAAAAGTTACATTGATTTTGTAATGTAATTATGCTATGATTTGTCTGAGTTGAACTTGAAAAAGGACGATATCAAAATAGAGTCGAAGGGATGAAAGAGAAAAAATGCAGATTTCAAGCCGGTTTACAATAGCAATTCATGTTTTAACGGCCATAGATGTATTTCAGGATTGGATGAAAACAACCAGTGAACTCTTGGCATCGAGTGTCCATACGAATCCAGTTGTAATTCGCAGGATACTTCAGCAATTGAAAGCGGCAGATATGATTGAAGTTGCCAGAGGAAGCGGCGGTGCAAAGTTAAAAAAGGAACCGGATCAGATTACCCTTTTTGATATTTATTGTGCGGTGGATTGTGTTGAGAGGGGAGATTTGTTCCGTTTTCATGATAATCCTAATATAGAATGTCCGGTAGGAAGGAATATTCATGCAGTATTAGATGGAAAATTGATGGAAATTCAGACTGCTTTTGAAAATGAAATGAAGAAAACAACACTTGCAGATATTCTTTTAGAGACAAAACAATTGATAACGAAAGAAGAAAAATAAGGCAGTTCTCCTTGATATTTATAGGATAGGAGAGCTGCATTTTTTATCCTTGTTGTAACTATTGACATTACAATACGACTGTGATACAATAGCTATTGTAACAGAAAGTATTACAACGATAAAATGGAGGATATCAAGATGAGTAATTATAGTAAAATCAGTGTAGCGAATGAAGCCAGAGTAGAATTGCATGATCAGATTGGATTGACTGGTGCAGAAGTAAGTATTAACAATCTGCCAGCAGGAGCGAGTGTTCCTTTCGTACATTCCCATAAGCAGAATGAAGAAATCTATGTAGTTTTATCCGGTAAAGGAAAAGCAATCATTGATGGAGAAGAAGTCAGTCTTTGCGCAGGAGACTGGATTCGTGTTTCACCGGAAGGCAAGAGACAATTCTTTGCCGCTGAAGATAGTGCAATTTCTTTTGCCTGTATTCAGGTAAAAGCGGGTTCCTTAGAAGGATATACCCAGTCTGATGCAGTTATGTAAGAAATATTAAAAAGAAGGCAGAGGTACAAATTGGTATCTCTGTTTTTTTATTGATTTAAAGGTTTTAATATTAGAGAAAGCATAAATTTGCATTGCGATTTTAACTCTACAACGGTATAATTACTCTATTAGTAATAGAAATTGGTAAGGAGGACGCCATGATTGAATTTGCGCCTGGTATGCGAACTATTATTCGTGATGAAGAATGGATGGTTCGTAAGGTAGAAAAAAACACAATGGGTAATAAAGTGCTGCATTGTGTTGGTATATCTCCGCTTGTGAAAGATAAGGAAGCTATCTTCCTGACAGACTTGGAAAAGATAACAGTAGTTAATCCGGCAGAAGTAAAACTGGTGAAAGATACTTCACCCTATTTTAGACGCAGTAAGCTTTATATAGAAAGCCAGTGGCGTCAGAAAATTCCAACAGATACCTCTTTACATATTGGAGATAAGGCAGCAATGGATTTAATGCCTTATCAGCTTGAGCCTGCGCAGATTTCTTTGCGTCGTCCCCGTCAGCGCATTCTAATTGCGGATGCAGTTGGCCTTGGCAAGACACTGGAAGCAGGCATTCTGATGAGCGAACTGATTGCTCGTGGTAAAGGCAAAAGGATTTTGGTTGTTACGGTTAAAAGTATGATGACACAATTCCAAAAAGAATTGTGGAATCGTTTTACGATTCCCCTTGTTCGATTGGATTCTGCGCGTATCCAGAAAATTCGCCAGGAGTTGCCGAGCAACTATAATCCGTTTTTCTATTATGACAAAACTATTGTTTCTATTGATACACTAAAGCGAGATGTGGAATATCGTACCCATTTGGAAAATGCATATTGGGATATCATTGTCATAGATGAAGCTCAGAACGTCGCAGAGCGAGGAGATCATCAAGCACAACGGTCTAGACTTGCAACTCTTTTGGCAGAACGGTCTGATACGATGATTATGCTGTCCGCAACACCACATGACGGTCGTGCTAAGAGTTTTGCATCCTTGATGAATATGCTTGATCCAACAGCGATTGCCAATCCGAATGATTATACTCCAGAAGATATAAAAGGTCTTTGCGTCCGTCGATTCAAGAAAGATGTAAAAGACCAGGTCAGTGGTGCATTTCTGGAAAGAAATATTGAATTGGAACGATGCCATGCTTCCGCACAGGAAGAATACGCCTATGATATTTTTGCTGAAATGCAGTTGGATATGGATTTGGGCAAACGGCGAAGAACCGGGCAACTCTTTAAGACAAGTCTGGAGAAGTCGTTATTTTCAAGCCCGGCGGCATGTATCAAGAGTATCAACGAGCGATTGAGAAAGCTGAAAAAGAAATACTCACAGGACGAAATAAAGGACATTGCTGCATTAGAAGAACTGCATGCAGCGCTTGAAAAGATTGAGCCAGAGCAATTTTCCAGATATCAGCAGTTGCTGCATCTGTTGAGGGATAAAGCATATGGATGGACTCCCAAGGCAACCGATGATCGTGTTGTTATTTTTACGGAGCGAATTGAAACCATGAAGTATCTTGCGGAGCATTTACGCAAGGACTTAGGATTAAAAGAGAACGCCGTGCAGGAAATATCCGGTGGTATGAGTGATGCAGAGCAGCAGAAAGTTGTTGAAGATTTTGGTAGAACAGAATCCTCTATTCGAGTATTAGTGGCATCCGATGTTGCATCCGAAGGCCTGAACTTGCATTACCTCAGTCATCGCCTGATCCATTTCGATATTCCTTGGTCACTTATGGTTTTCCAGCAGAGAAACGGACGTATTGATCGCTATGGGCAGAAACATAAGCCGGATATTCGTTATATGCTGATTCAAAGCGATAATGAAAAAATTAAGGGTGATATGCGTATCATGGAAATTCTTGTAACCAAGGAAGAACAGGCTGTAAAGAATATTGGTGATCCGGCAATGCTCCTTGGGAAATTCAATATCGAGGAAGAAGAACTCGTAGTGGCAGAAACCATTGAAAAAGGTTCGGATGTCAGTGCCTTTGAAAACACACTGGATGGATCAGAAGAGGAGTTTGACCCTTTTGAAGCATTGATGGCGGCTGCCGCTGGGGATGAAGTACAAATGCCGGCACAAACGAAAACGGACGATACTCTCCTGTCTGACTTGGACTATCTATCTATGGCAATGGAGTATTTGAATCAGAGTGAGAGTCATCCGGTACGGCCTTTGGAACAAGTATCCGGTTTGGATATTACAGTAACACCTGATCTGCAAAGAAGATTGAAAGCGTTGTTGCCGGAAGAAGCTATGCCTACTACAAGTTATATCCGTTTGAGTGACGATAAAGACTTTGTGATGGCAGAAATGAAGCGGAGTATGCAAAATAACATGGAAGATACAGCATGGCCTGCGGTTCAATATTTGTGGAGCCTTCATCCGCTATTTACATGGATCAATGATAAGAGTGGATTACTGTTTGGCCGTGGTGAAGCACCGGTATCCAGTTCGAAAAAACTGCAGAGCGGAGACTGCCTGTATATTATGGCAGGAACAATTCCCAATGCAAAATCTACACCGTTGGTAGATGAATGGTTTGGTGTTCTCTATCACGATGACCGCTTTGTGCGTGCTATGTCTATGAATGAGGTTGTTCAGCAGGCGGGATTACGTAACATGACCGCCCCCAATCCGGGTGCTCTTTCGGACGAAGATTTGGAGCGTGCGTCTGCTAACCTGACAGAGGTTGTGGAGCAGGCGAAAACTTACCTGAAAGGATATTATGAGCAGTATCAAAGGGATATAAATCCGCTTCTGGAAGATGAGATGGAGAAATTGCTCGCCCTGCAGGAGAAGCATAAAGATTATCAGCTTTCTTTGTTTGAAAGCGAAAGAAAAAAGAGCGAGATCGAACGAAAAGTGGATGAGCTGTTTGACCATTTTATGGAATGGGTTACGGATACACTGACGATTCAGGATAATCCTTATATTCGAGTAATCAGTGTAGTAATGGGGGTGTAACGGATGGGAATGGACTTAACCGGCATTACCAATGTCAATGAATATTATACAAATCATTATCTTTCCTCCATTTTTGAGGAAAATGCAGCAGAAACACTTAGTGCATGGAGAGCGGAAGCAAAAGAGTCTGAGGCAGTTCGTACCCCATGGAGCCTTCTTCGTGATAACGCCCGGAGTTATTATGTAGTGCATGACCGTTATTTGCGTTCGCATTTTGATATGCAGACACTGGCAAATATTCAGCAGATGGCGGATGAATACTTAAAAACATTAGGATACCCGGAAGCACACCCAGAACGAATTCCTGTTGCAGATGGTCTGGATGCACCGGTTTACCTAGAACTTTGTAAAAATAATGGAGCACCTGCATTATGGGTGCTGCTTGCAGCATCGGAAGATAAGGACAGCGGTATTCTGGACAAGAGCTGTTTTTATTCTGATACCATTATAGATTCAGGCAACGCATCTGTGTTTGCAGATCAGTTGACCCAGATTACCAACGAAGAACTGGTAACGAAAATTCTGTTCTCCATGACGGAACCTCCCCGCTTTATTCTGCTGATTGGCATGAACCAGATCGCTTTGATTGACCGCAACAAATGGAACGAAAAGCGTTATCTGCAGTTTGAACTGAATGATATTTTTTCCCGTCATGAGGAAACGACTCTGCAGGCAATGGCGGTGCTTTTGCATAAGGACAGCCTTTGTCCGGATGATGGGAAAATCCTTTTGGATGTACTGGATGAAAACAGCCAGCGCCATGCCAGTGGTGTTTCACAAGATTTGAAGTATGCACTGCGTGAATGTATTGAACTGCTTGGCAATGAGGTCCTTTATGATATGAAAACTCGCCAGGGACGGAATTTGGAAGAAAACCCGGTGGATGTAGCAAAGCTTACACTGGAATGTCTGCGTTACATGTACCGGATGCTGTTTGTGCTGTTTATTGAAGCTCGCCCAGAACTTGGCTATGCACCGATCAAAGAACAGAGTTATCTGTCTGGTTATTCATTGGAAAGCCTGCGTGACATTGCTGATAACGTTCGGGATGCCGTTGACGAAGTGGGAGAAGGCTATTACCTGCATGAAACGCTGGCAAAGCTTTATGATTTGATTTATACCGGCTATCCGGAAACAGAAGAAGAACTGCAAAAATATGGCGAAGAAAAGAGCTTGCATGACATGTTTGTCATTGCCCCTCTCAAGGCACATATTTTTGATTCGGAATATACGAGCATGATTACAGAAGCGAAGTTGCGGAACTGCGTTATGCTGCGCATTATTGAATTGATGAGCCTTACCCGTCCGGATGGCCGTAGGAACAGCCGTCGTGGGCGTATTTCCTATGCCAATCTGGGAATCAATCAGATGGGTGCTGTTTACGAAGCGCTGCTTTCCTATCGTGGATTTATTGCAGAACGGGATTTATATGAAGTAAAACGTGCCGGAGACAGTTTTAATGAATTGGATGTTGGTTACTTTGTACCGGAATCCGAATTAGACCAGTACACTGAGGATGAGCGTGTCCGTTATGAAAAGGGAGAGAATAAAGGCAAACTGCGTATGTACGCAAAGGGAACCTTTATCTATCGCCTTGCCGGGCGTGAGCGTGAGAAATCCGCTTCTTACTATACGCCGGAGGTGCTTACAAAGTGCCTGGTCAAGTATGCCCTGAAAGAACTGCTGGAAGGGAAAACTGCGGATGAGATCCTGCAGCTTACCATCTGCGAACCGGCTATGGGTTCAGCAGCCTTCCTGAACGAAGCAATCAACCAGCTGGCAGAGGCATACCTTGACCGGAAACAGAAAGAAACCGGTATTATGATAGCGGCGAATGACCGAGTGCAGGAATTACAGAAGGTCAAAATGTTCATTGCTGACCGAAACGTATATGGCATTGACTTGAACCCGGTTGCTGTGGAGCTGGCAGAGGTGTCCCTGTGGTTGAATACGATTTATGCAGGTGGTTTTGTACCCTGGTTTGGCACACAGCTTGTAAACGGCAACTCTTTGATAGGGGCAAGACGCCGGGTGTACCGTGTCGGTCAGCTGACGGCAACGTCAAAAGGCCTGCGCTGGTATGAGAATGCACCGGAAAGAATTCCGGTTGGCGAATCCAGAGTTGAATGGAGAAATGATGTTTCCAAACGACAGGTTTATCATTTTCTGCTCGGTGATCCGGGCATGGCAAGCTATAACGATAAAGTGATTAAATCCCTAGAGCCGGATGCCATCAAGGCGATGAAAAAATGGAATAAGAAGTTTAATGAACCATATACAGAGGGCGAAATTCAGACGCTGCTGTACTTATCTGCCGTTGTGGATGAACTGTGGGAAAACCAGATCAAATTGAGAAATACGATTGATGAAGAAACGCAGGATAATCTGTCTGTATTTGGCTATGAAGATACAGCGGTTGCTTCCCATACCTCCATTCGCCAGAAAGACCAGATTTTTTCCAGGCTCTATAAAAGCGAACATATGAAAAATGCCGGTCCGTATGCAAGATTGAAATTTGCTATGGATTATTGGTGTGCTCTTTGGTTCTGGCCGATTGATAAAGCGGACTTGTTGCCGAGTCGCAGTGAGTATTTGAATGATTTGAGCCTGATTCTGGAAGGAACATTCTCTACGAAAAAAGGCGAAAATCTGCTTGAGAATCAGCAGCTTTCCTTGTTTCCATCAGAACAGGAAGAACTGGTATTAAAAATATCTAATTTGTTCCCGAATCAATCAGTGGTTGATTTAGATAATTTGTGTACATTGTTTCCACGGTTGGCATTGGTGAGGGAGATTGCCGAACAGAATAAGTTTATGCATTGGGAGTTGGAGTTTGCTGATCTGTTTGCAGAGCGTGGTGGGTTTGATCTGGTGATTGGAAATCCGCCGTGGATTAAAATACAATGGAATGAACGAGGTGTATTGGCAGATCGAAATCCTGAGTTTGAAGTAAAGAAGATGAATGCGAATCAAATATCAGTACTTCGTAATGAGGCATTAATGGATGTTAAAACACGTGAGATGTATTTCGCAGAATATGTAGCAGTTGTGGGAGAGTTATTGTTTCTAGATGCAATACAAAATTATGCAGATTTGAAAGGACAGCAAACAAATCTGTTTAAGTGTTTTCTTCCACAGGCGTGGGTTTTCTGTAAAGAAAATGGTATAAGTGCATTTATTCACCCTGAGGGCGTTTATGACGACCCGAAGGGTGGTCCACTTCGGGAAAAAATATACGTAAGGCTTCGCAAACATTTTATGTTTGCGAATGAGCGGAAATTATTTCCCGAAGTACACCACCATACACAATTTAGTTTAAATGTATATGGTGGTCCACGGGTGGTGACTTTCGACACCATCAGCAATTTGTACGATGCTGGAAGCATCGTACAGTGTTACGAAGACGATGCATCTGCTCCAATCCCGGGTATTAAAGATGGGAACGGTGAGTGGAATACGCAAGGGCATCCTAGTCGTATTATTCATGTGACACAAAAAGAACTATTGACATTTGCGATTATATTCGAAGGTAATAAAGAATGGAAAAAAACTAAGTTACCAACTATACATGAGATAACTCAAATAGAAGTTCTTAAACGAATTGCCGACCAATCAGTTACATTAGGAAATTCGAATTTACTTATTCAAACAACAAAAATGTGGGATGAAACAAATTCACAAAAGAATGGAATACTTACTTCGGAAATTAAGTTTCCAGAATGTAGCGAAAATGCAGTTTTTGTGGGGGCATATTGCAGTCTTGGAAATCCTTTTTTTCAAACAGTGAGAAGAAATTATAGTAATAATAGTGATTATGATGTTATCGATCTAACGTGTATAGGTGAAGAATACTTACCTAGAACAAAATATACATTAGCATGTACTAAAGAAGAGTTTATTTCAAAAATACCAGGAACTCCATGGGGAGACAAATTCAATTCGAATTATGTAATTGTTAATAGGGAATTTGTGGGAACCATGTCGGAACGAACTTTGGTATCCTGTATTTTACCGCCTAAGGTTTCATTCATTTGTACGTTGTTTGGAACTGCTTTACAAGATTTACGGCAAATCGCTTGCTTAAGTGCATGTGAGAATAGTTTGCCGTTTGATTTTCTTGTAAAGATACTTGGGAAAAATCATGTGGGTTATGGAACGATTAAACTTTTTCCTCTGTTTGAAGTAAAAAAAGCTCAACCCATAATATTGCGTGGACTAATATTAAATTCGTTAACCAAAGAGTATTCACGTTTGTGGTCAGAATGCTGGGAAAAGGAATATGTTCACGAGGAATGGTCAAAAGATGATTTACGACTGGATTCTAAGCGATTTACACTATTATCAAAAGAATGGACAAATAATATTCCGTTAAGGACTGACTATGAACGAAGACAAGCATTAATTGAAATTGATGTGCTTGTGGCGAGATTATTAAAGTTAACATTGAAACAGTTGAAAACTATCTACCGTATTCAGTTTCCAGTGTTGCAAAGCTATGAAGCTGATACTTGGTATGATGCAACTGGTCGTATTGTTTTCACCAATAACCGTAGCCTAACCGGTGTTGGTTTCACTCGCCCGGAATTTGAGAACACGAATGCGGTTGTACCAGTCCAGCGTGGTGATGCCGCCTGGGATGGCGTGATGAAAAATGCCCCGGCGGGTTATGTGTTTGCTCGTACTATTCAGGATGATACCATGCCCGGCGGCCCGATAGAGCGCATCATTGAATATGTAGCCCCCTTTGATCGTTGCGACCGTGAGCAGGATTACGAAACTGCATGGAAGTTTTTTGAGGAAAAGTATGGAAAAGATTGATATGTCTCTTGATTAATCGAACGAGGGGCAATAATGGCGAAAAAGAAGAAAGTAACCAGAATTATGAAGGTCACTTTGGATGAGGACGAATTTAAAAAGTTCGATAATGGTGAAACTCATTCTGATAGCGGACTTCGTAGTGAAAATGGAAAACTCAGTGCACTTTCGGATATTGCCCCTCTTTCTGAAGATGAATTGCTGCAAAGAGAAGTTGTTCGCACGGAGGTTGTTTATGAACCAGTAAAGGATCACTCTTTTGGAACCAAAATAGCTCAGGCAGGAGTGGACATAGTTGGAGACATTCTAAGCGACCCGGAAGTCCAAGAAGATATTTCTTTACTGGCAAAAACCTATTGGCATTACAAGGTAAAGCCAAAGATAGTTGAGCAGGTTCAAAAGATTAAAGATGGTTTTCACTAAAAAACGAAAGTATCTCAGCTGGTCAAAAAGAATGAGGCCAGTACTGTTATTTCTATCAGATTGAGGTCAAAGATGAGCAGGAGCAGCAGATTTTTGTTACAGGTGAACAGGCTGAACGAATGGTTTCAGATTTAGAGTATTATAGTTTTAGGAAAACATAGATGGTATTAATGTATTGTAGTAGCAGGAGGATATGGCAAATGACCAGTGAAGAAATATTAGAGCTTTTAAAATATGGTGAGAGAATAACTCTCGAATGTAAAAAGGCGGAGCCAAAACTGCCGAATTCTCTTTGGGAAACATATTCTGCTTTTGCGAACACGGATGGTGGCATTATCTTATTTGGGGTTGAAGAGCATATGCGTGAAATAGATTTTACGAAGCGTTTTTCATTTGTGTCAATAAAGAATCCGGATCAACGCTTAAGAGATTTTTGGAATACGATTAACGGACAAAAGGCTAGTAGCAACATTCTTGTAGACGCAGATGTTGGAACCTGTGTTGTAAATGATGCAACAATTATGTGGGTTCGTGTTCCACGGGCTAATTATAAACAGCGCCCTATATACATTAATGAAAATCCAATAAAAGGTAGTTTTAAGCGAAATCACGAAGGCGATTATCATTGTACCGAGGATGAGGTTAAAGCAATGCTTCGAGATGCGAGTGATTCTGGCAATGATGGTGGACTTTTGAATGGATATACAATAGATGATATTGATGTCAATGCACTACGTTCTTATCGGATTGAATTTGAACATCGAAATCCAGACCATGTTTGGAATGGAATAGATGATCAGACTTTTTTGAAAAATATAGGGGGATACGCAAAGGATAGAGATACAGGAAAAGAATGGCTTACAGCAGCTGGCTTGTTAATGTTTGGGAAAGGAATAGCTGTTCGAGAACGATTTGATAATATTCGTATGGATTATATCGATGAAAGTAATTTGATACCAGGAAGTCGTTGGAGTGACAGACTTACCTATGATGGAATGTGGGAAAATAATCTTTACAACTTTATGAGGCAGGTAATTCCAAAACTGGTGTCTGATTTAAAACGTCCATTTCGAATGGAAGGAATGGTACGTGTTGATGACACACCGGTTCATAAAGCTATCCGTGAAGCTATTGTGAATATGATGATACACGCTGATTATCTGGTAACAGGGATATTAAAGATAGTAAAGAGTGATAAGGGATTTTTGTTTTCTAATCCAGGTAATCTGAAATTACCAGTACAGGCAATTTATGAAGGAGGACATTCGGTTGCAAGGAATCCAAGAATTCAGACAATGTTTCGTATGATAGGATATGGTGATAATATAGGCTCTGGTTTTCCTACTATTTTGAGTGCATGGGGAAATGAGAATTGGCGTAAGCCTGATTTGACGCAGAGTGAAGAATTGCACCAGGTAGATTTGAAATTATGGATGATTTCTTTGATGCCACCAGAATGTACAGAGGGCTTAAAAAATCTTTATGGCTGGATATATTCCAAATTAGATAAAAACGAGCAAATAATATTGGGCACTGCATACTTGGAAAAAGAAGTTACAAATGTCCGAATGCAGTCAATACTGGAATTGAATAGTATTGAAATAGGTCATAGTTTATCTTCATTAGTCGAAAAAGAGATGCTTGTCATCAATAAAAATGGGCGATGGACAAGTTATCGTCTGAATGAGGATTATCATATTCCGAGTGAACAATTAGCATTTACAGATATTGTTAAAGAAGACGTACATTTCAAGAATGAGAGTGATCGTCTTATATATGATTATGCCAAAGCAAACGGATTCATTACAACACATCAGATTTTGGAAATAACAAAAATCACCACAAATCAAGGTGCAAATGTAGCGCTTAATAGATTGATTGAGTTGGGATATATCAAAAGAGTACGCGAAGGTAGACACTTTATATATCAAGTAGTAAAGTAAAATGCCGACTAATTTGTTATTGTACTTGATTTTAGTTGTTGTATTAGTTG
>JAUNBT010000243.1 GCA_030526985.1 Lachnospiraceae bacterium
CCACTGACATACGGAAATCAATAATAAAATCATCACCACAGACTTCTCGTACTCCTTTTACAATCTCTAACGGAAAACGCATTCTTCGTTCAAATGTTCCACCATACTCATCATGACGGAAATTAGTAGAAGGGGACATGAACTGCTGAATAATATATCCATGTGCTCCGTGAATTTCAACACCGTCACATCCTGCAACCTGTGCCCAATGAGCGCCCTTTACATAACTTTGTACAAGTTCCTTGATTTCCGGAATTGTAAGTACTCTTGGCTGGGTTTTACACTGTGGACAGGGTACGCCGGATGGTGAAATCAGTTCAACACCTTCCGAGTGATCTAATGTTGTCTGATTGCCACATTGATGGACCTGGCAAAATACTTTTGTACCATGACTGTGCAGACGTTCTACCAGGTTATTAAATCCAGCTACATACTTCATATCATCAATCCGAAGCTCATTTGCAATATCCTTACCACGTGGATAATCGATAGATGCATTTTCAACAATAATCAGCCCTACGCCGCCTTTTGCCCTTGCTTCATAGTAATCGATAAGCTGTTGGGTTACAAATCCATCTTGTCCGAAATTCGTTGCCATAGCCGGCATGACAACACGATTTTTGAAAGTTACTTTACCAACTTTGATTTTTGAAAATAATTGTGGATAGTTCTTCATAGTGATTTCCTCCTTAATGTGCCGCTGACATGTTTCTGATGGTTGAATTGCAATTCAATTTTCGTTAATATAATAACATACTAAAATATTGAATGTTAATTCAATGTTGAATTAATATTCAACAATATTTATAGATTATTTTTGTCACTTTTTCCTAAAGTCAAAGAAAAATTGAATGAGGGTTCGATGATATTCTTTACATTTCATTTTCCTCCTGTTATGATAAAAAGAAGGAAGGAAATGAGGGATAAATTATGGCAATGTCAATTCAAAAAAGAGAAGAGATCGCAGCATCGCGTATCAGAGAGATTCAGGAAGCAGCCATCAAAATCTTTGATGAAAAAGGCTACGTGAATACAACGATCGCCAATATTGCAAGAGCTGCCGGAATTTCAAATGGTCTTATCTACCATTATTTTTCATCAAAAAAAGAAATCTTAATGTCATATGGAGAACTGATTCGGGAATGCGAACAATACGTGCTAAGCCAGCCTACACCGACAGAATCGTTGCTCTTATTCAGCAGAAGAGTATTATTAGACTACAAAGAAACAGGATACCATGCTCCAATCCGGATTCTGATTACCTGCTATATTCAGGGGGAACTAGGTGACGCTGATTTGGATTTCCCGTTTAATGATTATGGCAAGACATTTCTGGCAGATATTATAAGAAAAGGGCAGGAAACAGGTGAATTTCGAAGCGGAGACCCGGCTGTAATGGGAGATATTTTCTGGCACATGATTATTGGATATACAATTCACAGAATCAATTATGGGCGGGAAAATGTTGCTCTGCCGGATATGAAACAACTGATTGCTATGGTTGTGAAATAGGTGTCAATCAGATCGTGTCAAAAAAGAATAAATCAAAAAAGGTAGGAATATTGTGATGAAAACAGACGAAAAGTTAAATTTTGCCTGCGACTATATGGAGGGAGCACACCCAGCCATTTTAGAGAAGATGCAGGAAACGAATTGGTTAAAAACAGCAGGGTACGGACTGGATGAATTTTCAGAGTCTGCAAGGGAAAAAATCAGGAAAGCATGCAATTGTCCTGATGCAGAGGTTTATTTTATGACCGGAGGGACACAGACGAATGCTGTCGTGATTGATGCATTTTTACAATCCTATCAGGGTGTCATTGCATCGGATACCGGACATATCAGTGTCCATGAAGCGGGGGCAATCGAGTTCGGTGGGCATAAGGTTTTGCCGATTCCACATCATTTTGGGAAAATATCCGCAGCGCAGATTCAGACCTATATGGAAGATTTCATAAAGGACGCCAACCATGACCATATGGTAATGCCGGGACTTGTATACCTGTCTCAGCCTACAGAGTATGGAACCTTATATTCGCTAGAGGAGATGACACAGATCAGCACTGTGTGCAGCAAATATCACATTCCCCTCTATGTCGATGGTGCCAGACTGGCCTATGCATTAGCAAGCAGTAGAAATGATGTCACTTTAGAAGACATGGCCAGACTCTGTGATGCTTTTTATATTGGCGGAACAAAATGCGGTGCTTTATTCGGAGAAGCGGTAGTCATACCAAAACCGAACAGGCTCCCTCACTTTTTTACTATTATGAAACAGCACGGTGCCCTATTTGCAAAAGGAAGAATGTTGGGCATTCAGTTTGACGTACTATTTACGGATAATCTTTACCAAAGAATTGGTATTCCAGCAGTAGAGCTTGCAGCGAAGATACAGACAGTTTTTCAGGAAGCATCCATCAAGCCAATGATTGAAACAGAGACAAACCAGGTATTCCTTATCATAGAAAATAGTAAAATGGAAGAACTATCCAAGAAAGTAGAATTCGGATTTTGGGAAAAATATGACCAGAATCACACGATCATAAGACTCGCAGCCAGCTGGGCAACAAAAGAGGAAGAGGTTGCATTACTTAGAAAGTATGTAAGCGAATGATAAGCCAGTCATGTGAGTAGAAGCAGAAAGGAAGTTCGTGTCGTGATGAAAAAGAGACCACCCATTGGAATTGAAAATTTTGAGGAAATAATAGAACAGAATTTTTATTATGTCGATAAGACCATGTTTATTGCCGGATTATTAAATAATTGGGGAAAAGTAAACCTGTTTACCCGTCCCCGCCGTTTTGGAAAAACTCTGAATATGAGCATGCTAAAGTATTTTTTTGAAATTGGTACAAATACAGAGTTGTTTGCCGGATTAAAGATTTCACAGGAGAGTAAACTGTGTGAAAAATATATGGGGAAATTTCCGGTAATCTCAATTAGTTTAAAAGGCGTGGAAGGTTTGAATTTCGGACAGGCATGTGCAGGGCTTCGAAATGTGATTGGAAAGGAAGCTTTGAAATTTCAATTTTTGAAGGAAAGTGACAGATTGACGGAGGAGGAGAGAAAATCCTATGCACAGCTCATTCGTGTTGGAGATGGATATCATGCAATATACGAGATGTCAGATGGGGTAATGGTAAGTAGTTTACAGACTCTTTCTCAGCTTTTGGCGAAACATTACGGTCAAAAGACGATTCTTCTCATTGATGAGTACGATGTTCCTTTGGATAAAGCGTTTCAAAATGGCTATTATGACGAGATGATCGAGTTGATTCGGGGACTGCTTGGAAATGTTGTGAAGACAAACGACTCTCTTTATTTTTCTGTTTTGACAGGATGTATGAGAATATCAAAAGAGAGCATTTTTACAGGACTGAATAATTTAAAGGTCCATACAATTGCAGATGTAGGCTATGATGAATTCTTTGGATTTACGAATCAGGATGTCTCTGAATTGTTAAATTATTTTGATTTATCTTCTTCTTTAGGTACAATGCGGGAATGGTATGATGGGTATCAGTTTGGTAATATATCTGTTTATTGTCCCTGGGATGTGATTAACTATTGTGAGGCACTGCGGACAGATTCTAAAGCATTGCCGCAAAATTACTGGTCTAACACAAGTGGGAATAAGATGGTTCGTCGTTTTATTGATAAAGCGGATCAACAGACCAGAAATGAGATAGAGCAACTGATTGCTGGTAAAATTATTACGAAAAATATCAATATGGAACTTACCTATAATGAATTAGATGAAACCATCGAGAATTTGTGGAGTGTACTCTTTACGACCGGGTATTTGACACAAAAGGGCAGGACAGAGGATGGACTATATCGGTTATCTATTCCGAACCGGGAGATACAATCGCTTTTTTTAACTCAGATTCAGGCATGGTTTAAAGAAACAACGAGAAAAGATGCAAATCAGTTAGCGGCGTTTTGTACTGCATTTTTGATGGGAGATGCTGCGTTGGCACAAAAGCTTTTGTCTGCTTATTTGTGGAAGACGATTAGCATCCGTGATACTTTTATTTCAAAAAAGAAGAAAGAGAATTTTTATCATGGAATGTTGCTGGGGCTTTTGCAATATATGGATAACTGGCTTGTCAAATCAAATGCAGAATCGGGAGAGGGCTTTAGCGATATTTTGATTGAAACTCCGGAGTTGACTGGAGTTGTCATCGAAGTCAAGTATGCAGACGATGGGAATTTAGAAGCGGGATGTACGGAGGCATTAGAACAGATAGAAAGGCAGCAGTATGCATCCCGACTGGAAGAGGATGGGATGGAGACAATTAAAAAATATGGAATCGCTTTTTATAAGAAACGTTGCAAAGTTCGTATAGGGTGATATGTGCTTGATTCTGGGAGATACTATTACGGACCGATTTCTATTATTCTTCGAGTTAGTCCGTAAAAATTACAGGGCATACCTGTTTATTCTGTGGTTACTACGGACTATTTTCCAATATTCTACGATTCAGTCCGTAAAAATCACAGGGATTAGCTGTCTATTCAGTGATTACTACGGACTATTTTTCAATATTCTACGATTTAGTCCGTAAAAATCACAGGGATTGCCTATCTATTCAGTGATTATTACGGACTATTTTTTATTATTCTACGATTTAGTCCGTAAAACACACAAGAGTTCCCTATCTATTCTTTG
>JAUNBT010000244.1:0-304 GCA_030526985.1 Lachnospiraceae bacterium
TGACCGGCATAAGGTCTGATGCGTCTTTTGCGAGCTTTTTCATTAACTGGCCATACCGGTTGGTTCCATTCACACTGTCCAAGCTTCTAAGCCCTGCAAGAATGTCCTGCATCTCTGTGTTGGTAAGGAGGGTTCGTTCCAATTTGTAGTTGTCCATGATGGAAACGCCACCGTTTACCCCCTGTTTTGTGACAATGGGGATTCCCGCTTTGCATAAATGCTCAATATCACGGTTTATTGTTCGTCTGGAGACCTCAAACAGATTCGCTAAATAGGGGGCCGTTACCGTCTCCCTCTGCAACAA
>JAUNBT010000244.1:314-4644 GCA_030526985.1 Lachnospiraceae bacterium
CTTTCGAACACAGTATATATAACACGCAAAACACGACAGCAACATGTCATGTTTCTTGTATTTTTCTCGTTCGACCAATCCGGCCGCTCTAGCAACCGTTCCGTCAGCGCTGCGCCGCCCTTTCTTCTAGCCAAAATTGGTTCTGGCAGATAATCTAAAAGGATTCCTAACGCCCCGACAATCCATTTGCTCGGCGTGAGGAATCCCCCTGTTTTAGCCGTTCTTCGGCGCCTTATTGATCTTTTCTCTCCATCACCGCCGCGCGCACCACTTGGCTTGAACGGATAAGCAGGCTGTCGCTGCGATTTTTTGTCACCTTATCAAAAACAGTTTATCTTGACGTTTTTGCCTGATACAGTCTATCGTCGGCAGTTTTTATCGCTTTTCGCAGATCCTCTGCATTCCGTATCTTGCATCGCTCACATCCGTAGCTGCATGAGACGACACAAGGCACATTTGGCATCTGAATGGCTTTGATTGCCTCTTCCCATTTCTGCTTCTTCTCTTCGAATTCTTTTTCTGTACCATCCGGAAGAATGACGAGAAACTCGTCGCCGCCATATCGGTATGCTTCTCCCCCCTGAAACGATTCAATGGTGGCCAATGCGACCAGACGCAGCACCTCGTCGCCGATTGCGTGACCGTAAACGTCATTGTAACTCTTAAAATGGTCGATATCCGTCATCATAACCGAAACCGTTTTTCCATTGCTCTTCTCAAAATCGCCGCGCAGCGCCTTTCGGTTTTTCAACTGCGTCAAATCATCAATTGACGCCTCTTGTTGAAGAATCTGATTTAATTCTTGAATCTCCACCTTTGACTTTTCCGATTTATGCAGCAATGCATTTTGCATGGCGTTGCTAAACACAGCAATGATAGCAAAAATATAGTAGTTCTGCGGCTGAATATGAGCCGCTCCATCTTGAAAATAAATCGAAACATACAAAGCTGAAAAAGCCAGCGCAATCAGAGGGCTTCCCCACTTGGGCGACATCACGACAAGACTGGCAAAACAAAACTGTACGATAAAGAAAGTAAGCATCTGATTGCCGGCCCTGTAATGTACCGTATCCACAAAGATGCTCCATGCCGACATGAGTACATAAAAGAATATCAAAAGCGCGCTCGTTTGGCTGTTCGAAATGATACCTTCTCGTTTGTATTTTCTTATAATCATCTGCGATAAAACAGCAACGACGCCACATGTGATTACACAGAAGCTAACGCTCAATAGCGTATTCATGAATTGGGGCGTATCCCGATCGAATGCGACATACAGGATTAGTGAAATGGCTTCGACAATACATACCACCAACGAGAAAACAAACATGTTGCGAGCATTTCGAATATTGGTTGCAGCAATAATCCTTTGGTCATATTCGGTTTGAAAAACCCTTTTTAAGAATCGCACAGCCGCAATTTCCTTTCCCCGTGTTATCCCATTTCCTCGACTTTTTCTGCTCGTTTCCTACTTGTTTTTCTCCATCAGCACCACCGTCTCCACGTGTGATAATTAGGCTATTTCCAAATATATCATCTATAGTCCAAACCCTTTATTTAACGAACTTTACCATTATGCTATCTTATCAACGCCGTATTTGTGATTAGGCTAATTTGTTTTCTACTCAGTCTCTATCATGCATCGTGTTCTATAAGATATTTTTCTAACTTTACCTCTACATCTCTAATAGCAGGTACATACTTTTCATATAATCTTTGATAACGTTGAAAATATCCCGGCTTTTTTTCTCCTGTTTTTTGCATCTGTATCAAATGACGATAAGGCAAAAGCAAATAATAACTTTCTTCTCCATATATGGATTTTATACTTTTGATGGCATTCATATATACTGTTTGTCCCTCTATTTTATCTAAAACAGATTTTATATCCCCGTATAGTATCTGTGTTCGTACATCTTGTCGAAAATCAACAAGTGAGCCTTTCTTGTTTGAAGCCCCTATTGATTTATTAATATATTTTATTGCAACAGAATACTCTTCTTTTAGAAAATAATAGAAGGCACAAATATACCATGTATGTGATAAAGTTTCAGAAAAGCCTATGGGAAGATCAACTCTACTCTCCACACCGTCAATCAGCCATTTAAGATTCTGCTTACTATGTACAAAGATTTCTAATTCTGCACATACATTAACAGAACTACAATAATCTCTATTACAATAATTAACAGTTTCAAAGCGATACTTATTAGCATAATGTATAAGCCTATAGGCGAGTTCATATAGTTCAAGATCTTTGGCCAACAATCCTATATTAAATACTGTAGTTGCCCAGGATGCTGTCAATTCTCTAACTTGCTCTCTTTCTTGTACACCATTAATCAACTTTTCTTTTATATACACTACTTCAAGGTATATATCACATGCTGCAAATGGATCAATTTCTTTTAATACCGTGGCATAAAAATTTAATGACCTTGAATATAAAAGATCAGACTCTTTATATCTCTTTTTTAAGTAAATATCTTTTTCTGCCGCTTCAAAAACTAGGGATAAACTAGTATTACTTAGCGATCTGTTAATCGCAAGGTTCGCATAACACTTTGCCTTAAATAACATAAGTTTCCTATCTGTTTTTCCGCAATCATCAATCTCACTAATACATTTTTCCAAATATTTTATAGCTTTTTCACTATCGCTAAAATAATGACCAAATCCCCCTATAGAATTCATCAATCTTATTTTGATATCAAAATTGATTCTATCTTCTGCGAATTCAATTAACTGTTTTGCCATTTCATAAGCAGGAACTATATCCGCAAAATTCATCCCATTTTTATATTGTAATTTTTGCAACAAAGCATCTGCATAATCATCGATTTCTTCATCTGATAGTTTTAAAGTCCAAGTCAAATCTCTTTCTTTGATATTTAATATATTGCGTTCAATTGACCACTTTTTTTCTAATAAACTCTCTATTTCGCTCTCCATTAATGCCGCATTCTCTAATTGCGCAGAGAAATAGTTTGCTACCTCTCTTTCACAACGTAAATACCCGATTTTTACATACGCCCAAAAAGCTTCCTTACATATGCCAAGAATTGTATCTGTTTGATGTCTTGATGATCCAATAACCCCTAGAATATCCCTTGTAAAATCTTTTTTCATATTATCAATATCAAGTAGCTGAGAAAATTTCAATGTCGTCTTATAGAAGCTTTGTTTTAATATTGATA
This sequence comes from Lachnospiraceae bacterium, assembly GCA_030526985.1. Classification (GTDB taxonomy): domain Bacteria; phylum Bacillota; class Clostridia; order Lachnospirales; family Lachnospiraceae; genus SIG292. Next base: position 3,512 of record JAUNBT010000244.1, read on the forward strand.
AAAGAATTTCAAACTCATATTTATTATCCACACCAACATTATCAATCAAAATCTGTCTCATTGATGAAATAAAATGATTTTCTTCTGACAAATAATTAATCAATTTATTAACTGCTTGGAAATCTCCTTCTGGATAATAGATAGGCTCTATACCCAGTCTGGTCAGTTCTCTTTTTCTTTTAATTTGTTTACTGGAATCACGTGGATATGGAACAATTGCAAAGTGCGAAATGCTATTATTCTGTTGAATACATTCTTCTAATATTTCAAGCGTATAATCTCTCTCCAAACTACACCCAACAAAAAGAACCTTTTTCCCTGAAAAAATCTTCATCAAATATGCAGGAATTAATCTATTATCTCTATTTCCTTTTTCCCCATAAAATTTTTTGTATTGTTTTCTTGTAAATACAAAAGACTGCGTTTCCTCTACAGATCCATGTATTTTTAAAAGATTTCTAGCATTAATCTGAATCGCTTCATTCATTTGCCCCATAAGACATGGCAATAAGGGCTTTAATGGTCCCATAAGAGAATTCCTCGAAGCATCCTCAAGCAATGTATCATAATTTGTTGTAATTACCATTGAAGAAAACATTGATACCAGTAAATATGGTATTTCTGTACAACTTATAGTCGCTTCAGAAAAAATTTCACGAATTCTTTTCATGATCATATCTGAATTACCCGACACCTCTACAATCTGATCAGCATAATCAAAAAAATCACCCTTTTCTTCTAATCTACTTATTTCATCATCTGTCAAATAATCAACTGCAAGTTTATGAAGAAGTTCTGCCCAAGTATATAATCCACATCCTTTTGAAATACCTGTTCCAATGAATGGAACAATATTTTTTCTATTCTTTATAATCTCATCCAAGCGATTTCTATTAGATTGAAAATTTATTAATTCACTCAAATTCATTATTTTATCTCCCTCTTAAAAGTATATTTATCACTCTTTCTTCGATTACCATTCTCGTCTTTTATCACATTACTCCTACGAGTTTTTTCAATCTGCACCGCCTCAAAAATCTCTTTTGATATTATCACTGGGTTATTATCTGAAGACAAATAATGAACCTCACTTTTGCCAGATTTCAAAAGCTTAACATCACCCGTATACTTCT
>JAUNBT010000245.1 GCA_030526985.1 Lachnospiraceae bacterium
GACTGGATCTTAGAACAACTGTAAAATTTGATTCAGTCTAAAACATAACAAAATTAGTAACAAATCTGTGATAAAAAACAAAAACCTCCAAAATAAATCCTAAAAGTTTTTTTAAAGAAACGGCCAGCCCTCATCTGTGCCGTTTCTTTTTTGTTTGAAAAAACAATAGATTATAGAAGAAATTGGGAAGGCTCGAAAAGCAATGCCGTGGAAAGAATGCTGACGAAATTTTGTGCCGTTTTGCGAGCATAGCGACATCTGCGGTGCCTTGTTTGAGCGAAGCGAGTTAGGCAAGGAGCAGATGTCAAAAAGCGGCGGAGCAAAACGGCACAAAATTCGTGCATTCTTTCCACGGCATTGCTTTTCGACCCTTTTGGTGTTATAATCAAATCAGTTTTTCTAAAAAAGGAGATTAATCATGAATCAAAATAAAAAGGCGATTGGGCAGCAGATTGAGAAATATCTGCGGGTTCCTTTCTACCTGTCACTTTTGTTCATAGCGATGACCTTCATTGTGTTTTTTGTGGAGAAAAAAGCTGGAGTGATTCTGGCAGTGGCAACCCTGATTTATATTCTTATCACAGGAATTTTATATTACCAGGCAGGCCCGAAGATCACCAATGAACTGGTAGGATATATCTTTGAACAGGGGCAGATTCAGAAACATTTGTTAAAGGAACTTTCTGTTCCCTATGTACTGGTCGATTTGGAGGGAAGAATTCTCTGGTCGAATGGAGAGTTTTTGGACTTGGCTGGGAAAGAGTCCCAGGGAAAGAAGATGATTTATCAGGTATTTCCGGAATTACAAAAGGAAATACTTCCCACAGAGACAGAGAAGCAAAGTGTATTTGTGGAATATAAGGCAGGCAATTACCGGGTAGAGATGAAGCGGATTATTGTGGAAGAATTAGCCGGACAAGAAGAGGACCCGATGTCGATTGTGGATAACTCCATGGTCGCTCTTTATTTTTATGATGAAACAGCTTTAGTTGCATATCGGGAAGAATGTAATAACCAGAGGTTGGTAGCAGGACTGATTTATATTGACAATTATGAAGAGGTTTTAGAGAGCATCGAAGAGGTTCGAAGACCTTTGATGGTTGCTTTGGTCGAACGTAAAATCACAAAGTATATGCAAAATATTGATGCTATCATCAAAAAATTTGAGAAGGATAAATATATTGTTGTATTTCAAAACAAGCATGTGGAGAAACTTCAGGAGACAAAGTTTTCCATTCTTGATGAAGTCCGCTCTATTAATGTGGGAAATGAGCTGGCAGTCACTTTAAGTATTGGTTTGGGTGTGGGCGCAGCAAATTATATGCAGGCTTATGAATATGCCAGAGTTGCCATGGACCTTGCCTTAGGTCGTGGTGGTGACCAGGCAGTAGTAAAAGATGGAGAACAGATTTATTATTATGGAGGAAAGACTCAATTAGTAGAAAAAAGTACAAGGGTGAAAGCGAGAGTCAAAGCCCACGCCCTTCGTGAAATCGTTCTTACCAAAGACAGGGTGCTTGTTATGGGGCATAAAAGACCGGATGTGGATTCTTTAGGGTCAGCGATTGGAATCTATCGCCTTGCCAAGTCTATAGGCAAGCAGGCACACATTGTAATCAACGAATCAACGACGTCTGTTCAGCCGATTATGAACAGTCTTTTGAGTAATCATTCTATATATGGAGATGATTTGTTTGTAAATAATGAGGAAGCCATTAATTTGGTAGACGCGAATACAATGCTCGTTGTTGTGGATGTCAATAAACCAGTGCTTACAGAATGCGAAGATTTATTAAAATACGTGAAGACGATTGTGGTTCTAGATCACCATAGACAGACGAAAGATACGATTAAGAACGCAGTTCTTTCTTATATTGAGCCATACGCATCTTCAGCCAGTGAGATGGTCACGGAGATTTTGCAATACATTGTGGACAAACCGAAGCTCAAACCGGTCGAGGCAGATGCACTTTACTCCGGTATGATGATTGATACAGATAATTTCGTATCAAAGACAGGGGTTAGAACCTTTGAGGCAGCAGCCTATTTAAGACGGAGTGGTGCTGACGTGACAAGGGTAAGAAAATTATTCCGTCAGGATATGGAGACATATAAACTCAAGGCAGAAGCGGTAAGAAGAGCCCAGATGTATATGGAGGAATTTGCCATTGCCATCTGTCCAAGTGATGGAGTGCCCAATCCGACTGTGTTAGGAGCCCAGGTTGCCAATGAGCTTTTGGATATTAAGGGAGTACGTGCTTCCTTTGTACTTACGGATCTTCATGATCAGATTTACATTAGCGCCAGATCGATTGATAACCTCAATGTACAGGTGATCATGGAAAAGATGGGTGGCGGCGGACATTTGAATATGGCAGCGACCCAGCTTTCAGACTGTACTATCATGGTTGCGATGGATCAGCTCAAGATGTTACTTTATAAAATGAAAGAAGAAGGAGACATATAAGATGAAAGTTATTTTATTAGAAGATGTAAAATCATTAGGGAAAAAAGGACAATTAGTTGAGGTAAATGACGGTTACGCCAGAAATTTTATTTTAAAGAAAAAACTCGGAGTAGAAGCAACTAATAAAAATATCAACGATTTAAAGCTTCAAAAAGCACATGAAGACAAACTTGCCAAGGAACAGTTAGAGGCTGCAAAGGCATTGGCAACAGATCTTGAACAAAAAGAGATTGTCTGCCAGATGAAAGTAGGAGAAGGCGGAAGAACTTTTGGCTCTGTCTCCACAAAAGAGATTGCTCAGGCAGTAAAAGACCAGCTTTCCATGGAACTGGATAAGAAAAAGATGGTACTGGATGAGCCAATTAAGGCACTTGGTGTTTATAACGTAAAATTAAAACTTCATCCACAGGTGACTGGAACACTTAAAGTAAAGGTAGTGGAAAAGTAAAAGCAGATGGATGAGGCATTTATAAAAAAGATACAACCGAATAGTATAGAAGCAGAAAAATCTGTCATCGGTTCCATGATTATGGACCGAGATGCGATTGTAGAAGCCTCAGACATGCTTACAAGAGCTGACTTTTATCAGGCTCAGTATGGGATTTTGTTTGAGGCTATGGTGGAGCTGTATCAGGAGGGGAAACCGGTAGACTTAGTTACTCTTCAGAATAAATTGAAAGAGAAGGAAGTACCGGAGGCGCTGATGAGCTTAGATTTTATCCGGGATTTGGTGGATAGTGTTCCAACCTCCGCAAATGCCGCCCAGTACGCTGCAATCGTGAGAGACAAGGCAACACTCAGGCGTCTGATTAAAACTACGGAGGATATTGCAACGGACTGCTATCTTTCCAAAGAAGATACGGATGTCATTTTAGAAAAGACAGAGAAAAGTATTTTTGATCTTCTTCAAAGCCACAGCGGTGCCAAGGATTTTGTCCCAATCAGGGAAATTGTATTGAATTCTTTAGATGCCATCGAGGAGGCAGCCAAGAATAAGGGGGCCGTAACCGGAATCCCGACCGGCTTTATTGATTTAGATTACAAGCTTACCGGTCTGCATCCTTCCGAACTTATCTTAGTGGCGGCCCGTCCAGCGATGGGTAAGACGGCATTTGTACTGAATATTGCCCAGCATGTGGCATTTAAACATGATTATCATGTGGCAATTTTTAGTTTGGAGATGTCAAAAGAGCAGTTGGTAACCCGTCTGATGTCTATGGAATCTATGGTGGATTCCCAGTTGATTCGTACTGGTAATTTAAAAGACACGGAGTGGGAGAAATTGATGGAGAGTGCGGGTGTGATCGGTAATTCCAATCTTTTAATTGATGATACGCCGGGAATTTCCATTGCAGAGCTTCGTTCAAAATGCAGAAAATATAAGCAGAACACTGGACTGGATTTGGTTATCATCGATTATCTGCAGCTGATGTCAGGAAGCAGCAAGCGCTCGAATGAGTCCAGACAGCAGGAGATTTCAGAGATTTCAAGGTCTTTGAAGGCCCTAGCCAGAGAGATTAGTGTACCTGTGATTGCACTTTCCCAGTTGAGCCGTGCAGTAGAGTCAAGGCAAGACCATAAGCCAATGCTCTCGGATCTTCGTGAGTCTGGTGCCATTGAGCAGGATGCCGATGTTGTTATGTTCCTTTATCGGGATGAATACTATAATCCGGATACAGAGAAAAAGAACCTGGCAGAAGTGATTGTGGCAAAACAGCGTAATGGTGCGACGGGGAATATTGAGCTTGTGTGGTTGGGACAATACACGAAATTTGCCAACAAAGAACGAATCTGATAGATACATGAGAAAATTTAGAGGACAGTATTTATTGTCCTCTTTTTTTTGATGTTTTATAATGATTTTATAACAGCATCATAGTCAGAGGAAGGGGCAAAAGCATGAAAGAAAAACGCTATTTTATATCAGATGCTGCAAAAGAGTTAGAGGTAGAATCTCATGTGTTAAGATATTGGGAAGAAGAACTGAATTTAGATATTCCGAGAAATGAGATGGGCCATAGGTACTATAGAGAAGAAGAAATACAGATGCTTCAATGTATTAAAGAACTAAAAGAACGAGGTTTTCAGCTAAAGACGATTAAACAGATTCTTTCGGAGCTTGCGGCAGGGAAAGGGCAGGCGATGGATAAACT
>JAUNBT010000246.1 GCA_030526985.1 Lachnospiraceae bacterium
CTCTGTTTCCAGATATGTTTCTGAGAGTTTCATTGTCTGCAGATTCAGATTTACATCATTGTTCTCGACATTTGCCAAAACACTGATTCCATGCTCAACCAGATATTCATAAGTGACTGTTCCGGCCGGAAGTTCTAGATATTCAAAGGTCAAACCACTGTTTCTGCTGATTTCGTCAAAAATATCTCTTGTGATACCGGCAAATTCTCCATTTTCATCTGTGTAGGAAAGAGGTAATTTATTCTGTTCGTATCCAACTTTGATGACAGGACATTCTTCTACGAATTGCTGTTCTTCATAGGTCAGCTCATTGTTTGAAAATAATCCGAAATATTCATTGAGCAGATTTGTCTGGAAATTTGTATCAGACGCATATAGTTTTGCCATCGCATCATCCAATTCATCCATAATAATATTATCTTCCAGATTACCGATGTAATACACCGGCTTCATAGAGAAGCGTTCCAGTGTTTTATACTCCTTCGTTGAGAACATAACATCTGCAATGGCTCCATCAATCTCACCATCTTCAAGTGCCTGTAACATCTTATATGTCGTATCATAGGAAACCAGATTTTCTTCCATACCAAGTTTCTGACACAGCTGTCTATAATCTGCTTCAAAAATGCTCCCTTTCCCGATTCCAAAGGTCAAATCTTCCATTTTATCATATTCTTCAAATGCGATATCTCCATGAATTTGGTCAAGAACAAAAATGGCACCGCATTCCGATCCCATCGAATATGCGGAGAAACGATACTGATCCACCCGCTCTGCTGTCATCTGCGCCGGAGCCAAAAGGTCAATCTTTCCACTCTCAATCATCTCCATTCCGGCATTCCAATCCTCTACCGGAACGTATTCAATATTCCAATTGGCACGCTTCTTAATCTCATTCATATAATCGATTGCATAACCTCTTGGATTCCCGTTATCATCCAGATAGCAAAACTGCCCCAATTCGAATAATCCTACCTTTACGGTTCTGTTTTCCTGTGCACTCACATTCTGCAGCGAAAAAACAACGCCAAAGAGTATCGCAACACAAAGAAAAAACCTTATTTGCATCCATTTTTTCATTATACCTTCGTCCCTTTTCCCAATAATTATTACATTTATTTTATTCCCTGTCAGGATACTTGTCAATTCATTTGTCTGAATTCTTAAGGTTTTTATTTGTCTGATTTTTTGATTTTTATATGACAAAAGCCTTAGCTGATATCGCTAAGGCTTCTGTAGTATATCAAGGTTATCTAGTTACCAGTTTGATGTTGTTATCTTGTGCAAATTGAGCTGCATAACTGCCTTCAGGAGCATAAATTACAGCATTAAGTGCACTGACATCATTAATCGGTGAATCTGTAAACAATACAACATCTTTTCCTATTTGAGTCAAAGTGGATGGCAGCACAATTTTTTCTAATTTTTCACACCACAAAAAGTTTTCGTCCTCGATTTTAACTACGCCTTCCGGGATGACGATTTCTTTTAAGCTAGGATTCATGTAAAAAACAGATGTTCCGATTTCCTTTATGCTGTTTGGCAGTGATACCTTTTCCAAAGATTCGCACCATCCAAAAAGATTGCTGCTTAATTTGGTTACTTTATCCGGTATCGAAATAGATACCAGACCAGAACTTCTAAATGCTCCAAACTGTATTTTTGTTACGCTATCTGGAATCATCAGTTTCTCCAGGGATTTGGTGTTCTCAAATGCTAAAGTTCCGATTGTCTTAAGCGAAGAGGAAAGCCTTACATCCGTCAAATACTGGCATTGTGAAAATGCAGATTGATCAATCCTGGTTATCGTATTCGGCATCGTGACCTTTGTTATCATTGGTACATTCTTAACATAGACTTCTTCCTTATCATTTCCGAAGGCCAGTGCTGCTATTCTTGTCACTGGTGCTCCTCCTAATTTCTTTGGAATCTCTACGATATCATCATCACCAATATATTTTGTGATCCTTGCCTGCCCATTTGAAACTTTGTATTGATATTTGTCTTTTGATGCAATTTTGTTCTTTACCTTTACTGTAAAATAAACCTTTTGATTCCCGATGAGTGCTGTAATCCTGGCGGTTCCTGCTTTCTTTCCTTCTACAAGTCCCTTTGAGGTCACAGTTGCAATGGATTTCTTATTGCTGGACCATTTGACGGGGCATTTGGTTTCAATAAGCAGCTGTCGTTGATTTCCTTTTGATATCGTCACGTTTTTATCATTTGTAAAACGTGTTTCAATATAAACCCGGCATTTGTACTGTTTTTCACCGACCGTAGCGATCAGATAGACTTTTTCGATTTCTGCCACTTTTTTTCCGGTAATTACACAGGAAGAAGTTGTTTTGTTCTCTTTTTTTGGATTTTTAATTTTTAAAAAACGTTTTTTGTTCGTGGACCAGGTTACCTTTGATGAAGTTTTCCTCAGCTTGATTTTAGCGCTTTCCCCGATTCCAATCCTGATTTCACTTTTTGATAAAGTTGGCTCTTCTGCTGCTTGCAGTGAATTTGATGGCAGCAAAAACAGTAGAAAGGAAAAAAGGAATAAATAAATTTTTTTCATACCAATGCATCTCCTTTAATTAATATACTTTATATATATCATAGAAATAGGAGATGCACCATAGATATTATTTTACAATATTCTTTCACTCATCTTTCTTATCCCACACGGTAAACTTGAACATCAGGAGTAATAAGATAACAAATGCAGCCAGTCCTGCGATTTTTCCTCCGTGAAACGGAAGGAAAGTCCCCATGAAGTCGCCAAGACTTCCATTTGCCATTGGAATAATAGCAAATACTGCAAGCAAAATACCAACCAATCCTTCTCCGGCAATCATGCCAGATGTGTAAAGGACTCCTTTGTTGATTGCTGTTTTTCTGGCTTCTTCGCTTGGCATTTTTTTCTTTTCAAACCACATGCGTACTAAACCGCCAATCATAATGGCTGATGTCGTTCGAATTGGAAGATACATGCCAACAGCTACGGGCATTACCGGAATACCAAGGATTTCTACTACAATTGCAATGCCTGCACCTGCGAAAATCATATTCCAGGGAAGATTTCCATTCATAACGCCTTCTACTACCGTTTTCATAATCATCGCCTGCGGAGCTGGAAGCTGGTCAGAACCATAGCCCCAGGCAGCATTTAAAAGATAAAGAACCCCACCGATTGCAAGAGCAGAGGCAATAACACCGATTAATTCACCGGCCTGCTGTCTTTTTGGTGTTGCACCGACAATAAATCCTGTCTTTAAATCCTGTGAAGTGTCCCCGGCAATTGCCGCGATAATACAAATCACGCCACCGATTGCAATCACACCCATCATACTCTCATGTCCGGTACCAGATGTTGCTTTTAAGACAACAGCGGATACTAAAAGTGTGGCGATTGCCATACCTGATACAGGGTTATTGGAAGAACCTACCAGGCCAACCAGACGGGAGGATACTGTTGCAAACAAAAATCCGAATACTGCAATCAAAAGAGCTCCAACCAGGTTAACCGGAATGGATGGAACAAGCCAGATAATAAGTACAAGAGCTGCAATTAAGATTAATACAATATTCATCGGCATATCCTGTTCCGTACGAAGCGTTGAGGCCTGATGACCGGCTTTTAAATCCTTCATGGAATCTTTGAAAGTATTGACAATCAAAGGAAGAGATTTTATAAGGCTGATAATACCGGCAGCTGCTACTGCACCTGCTCCGATGTATCGAATGTAAGAACCCCACATTTCCTGACAGGTCATAGTACTGATTAAGGCAGTCGCTGGAGCAAGAGGCTCGGTGAGTGCACCGCCAAACAGTTTGATGAGTGGCATAAAAATCAGCCAGGATATAATTCCACCAGAAAACATATAAGATGAAATCTTCGGACCACAGATGTAACCCACACCGGCAAGAGCAGGAAGTACGGATACTCCTACACCGCCTCCATAGGAAGTGATATCATAATCCACATCGCTCGGAAATACTTTTAGACCATCGGCGATAAATTTATAGGCTGCTGCAATTCCCATGCCGGAAAATACAACACTTGCCTTTGATCCACCTTCTTCTCCTGCCAAAAGAACCTCTGCACAGGCAGTTCCTTCTGGATAAGGGAGAGTTCCGTGTTCTTTTACAATCAGTGCCTGACGAAGTGGAATCATAAAAAGTACTCCAAGGGCACCGCCGCAAAGTGCAATTAAAGAAATTTCAACTAAGGAAGGCGATCCTTCGCCCCACTCACTCATCCACATAAATAATGCCGGAAGGGTAAAAATCGCTCCGGCTGCTACAGATTCTCCGGCAGAACCAATGGTCTGAACCATATTATTCTCCAAAATAGAATCTCTTTTTAGAATCACTCGGATCACACCCATGGAAATGACTGCCGCCGGAATAGATGCAGACACCGTCATTCCAACGCGAAGACCTAAGTATGCATTCGCTGCACCGAATAAGACTGCAAGAATAATGCCTAAGATAACAGATACCGCAGTTAATTCGGGAACAACCTTGTCTGCACCGATAAACGGTTTGAAACTTTCATTGTTGTTCTTCAATTTTCAACACTCCTTTTTCTTTTTATCTCAAACAGTATATCATTTTT
>JAUNBT010000247.1 GCA_030526985.1 Lachnospiraceae bacterium
CTATCATTAATTTATTCTCATTTTCCTGCATTTATAACAACTATTTTTTACCCCCATGACAAAATAATAGCCGTCGATTTATCTCAATTCCCTTTACTATTTGCTATCTCATTTGTATAATATAGATAATGCATTTTTTAATTGTGGATAAGTTTGTCCATTTATCCGGAAAGGAGTTTATAATATGTACGAAGAATTGATTCAGACTGTGGCCAATGCGGAGGAATCCAATCAGACAGCCCGTATGATACAGGAATATGTACCAGGTAAACAGATTACTCTTGCTCATATTGTTACAAGACCAATGGAGAAAGTTTATAAGAAATTGGGACTTGCAGATGAGTACCATGAGGCTATTGGCATTTTAACCATTACTCCTTCTGAAGCCTCGATTATTGCTGCAGATATCTGCTCAAAGAGTGCGAATATAGAATTAGGTTTTGTTGATCGTTTTTCAGGATCTGTTATTATTGTGGGAACCATTTCCCATGTGGATTCTGCATTGAAGAGTGTTTTGACAGCATTTCGCAATAAACTTCATTTTGAAGTATGCGAAGTAACGAAATCTTAAGAGACAAGGTGTGACATTATGAAGATTATGCTTATAGGTGCTTCAGCTGCCGGCAAGACAACTTTAATTCAGCGGCTGCAGGACATGGAACTAAAATACGACAAAACACAGGCAGTAGAATACGTTGGGAACTTTATCGATACCCCAGGAGAATATATGCAGAACCGATGGTTCTGGGGACCGCTTACGGTGACATCTTATGACGCAGATATCATTGGACTTGTCCATGACTCAACCGATGAGGACTGTTGGTTCAATGGCGGTCTTGCCAGCAAATTTGACAAACCAGTCATCGGAATTGTCACTAAGATTGACCAGGAGGATTCGAAACCGTCCCGTTCCCGCAATTATCTGGAATTTGCCGGCGTCAAAGAAATTTTTGAGACGAGCGCCGTAGATGGTTCTGGAATTGAAGCCTTATCAGAAGGCTTTCACCGCATTTTAGAGAAAAAATAACAGGGAGGGATACCTTTGTATAATCTGACGAAAGAAAATTTAACAGATTATTTAAAACAGAACTTAGATTTATTAGACTACAGTCGTCCTCTCACTATTTCCGCTGTTGGAGAAGGCAGTGAAGAAGAAGATGGAGACGGTTTTATCAATTTCGTATTTCGTGTCAGCGATGGCACACACAATATCATTGTAAAACAGTCCAGAGCAGACTCACGCTATGGTGGAGATTTAAACGGTCTTCCAACAGACAGGAATGAGTTAGAATATGACTCTATGATGATTCGAAAAGCTATTGTACCGGAATACATACCGGAATTATATTTTATCGATCATGAAAACAGTGTATTTGTAACAGAAGATGTTTCTTACCTGCGAATTATGCGTTTTCAGCTGATTCAATCCAAACAATTTGATAATTTTACAAAACACATTACAAAATATATGGCTGCTGCGAATTTTTACACCTCTGAATATTATTTAGAGACTGCGGATTTTCGTGATCTTTCCGTAAAATTCATGAACGATAAGATGCGTAATATTATGGATATTGGCATTTTCCTCGTAAAACGTGGAGAAGATGATCACATTGGCCGTGAATTGGATCCGGATTTTGCCCGGTTTGCCCGACAGATCGTATATGATCCGCAGGTATTGCTTGAACGATATAAACTGCGTCATTTATTTGTGACAAAAGGAGAATGTCTGATTCATGGTGATCTACATACATCCAATATTTTCCTTGGCGAAGATGATATGAAAATAATTGATATGGAATATACCTTCTGTGGACCATTGTCCTATGATTTAGGTTATCTGCTTAATAACTTTATTGCCCAGTATACAGCTGCTGCCTTCCGTCCATTTGAAAGCGAAGAACAGCGCAGAGAATATCAAAGTTATATCCTACGCGTAATTCATGATCTTTACACTGGATATTGTGCTGAATTTATCAAATGCTGGAATATGGATGCCAAAGATATTTATAAAAATATCCCCGGTCTTCAGGAAGATTTCGTAAAGACTACCCTTTCTGAATCCTTTGGATTTGCAGCTTCTGCAAACCTTTCCCGCTGTGCCGGCTCGATTCCATTTCCAGATTTTGATGCAATTGAGAATCCGGTTCAAAAGCATAATGCGATGTGTCTTTCCATTATCATTTCAAAGCAGCTTTTGCTCAAGAGATGTGAATATGATACTATCGATGAAATTGTAAAAGATATTGTTGAAATTGAAGCTATTTACAAGTCAAATATAACGGAGTGGTGATTATGTACCAATTAACGAAGGAAAATTTAATCAGTTATTTGCAGCCGCACCTTCCACAGATTGTATTTGACGAGAATACAACCGTTACCAAAATTGGAGACAGCGGCAATGATGAAGAGGGAGACGGCTATCTGAATTTTATTTACAAAGTCAGCAACGGATCTTTCTCCTGTGTTGTAAAACAGGCGTTAGAATACATGCGTCACAATGAGACAAAGAAGCTTCCGGCAAACCGGAACAAATTAGAATATGATATTATGGCTTTAAGAAGTGCAATTGTCCCAGAGTATGTTCCAAAAGTATATTTTTACGATGTAGAAAATCACGTTTTTGTTATGGAGGATTGTTCTTACTTAAAGATTCCCCGTTTTCAGTTAAGCAAAAATGTAATGTATGATAATCTGGCAGAAAATTGTGCTCATTACATGGCGTCAACTCATTTTTATACCTCAGAGTATTATCTGGAAACCGGTATTTTTCGAGATTTGGCAAGTCATTTCATGAGTCCGCGGCTTCGTCAGGTGATGGAGGACGGAATTTTTGTTAATCTATTCGGATATCACGAATTTGATTATAACCTCGGATCAGAATTTGTAAAATTTGCAGAAGGGATTACGAAGGAACCGGCTTTCCTACGGGAAAGATACAACCTCCGCCATTCTTTCATCAGTATGGGCGAATGTCTGGTACATGGAGATCTCCACACTTCGAATATGTTCGCAGGCGATAATGCCTTAAAAGTAATCGATATGGAATTTACCTTTACCGGACCTTTTGGATTTGACATGGGATATTTAGCTGGCAATTATATTGCTCAGTACGCCTCTGCCACATTTCGCGATTTTCCTTCTGAGGGTGAGCGTAAGACGTTTAAATCCTATATTTTACACGGCCTGAAAACACTTTATACGACCTATGTGAAGGACTTCTGCGGGTATTGCCATGACGACTGCAAGGATTACTATAAGGATGTTCCTGGTCTTCAAGACGATTTTAAGTTGACAGTCCTTAAAGAGTTCCCAGGATATGCGGCATGTGCCAACTGGTCCAGAGCCAGCAGCTTACTGCCTTATCCAGACTACGATGTTATCACAGATGTAAAAGAGAAAGCACATGCAGTCACTCTATCTCTTATGATTGACTGGCAGATTATCTTTGCTCGCCATAAATACCAGACGATTGATGACTTTATTCATGATATTAAATATGTAGAGAGACGATATCTAAAACATATCGGACGCCTATAGTCATTTCATTTTTTCATTATAAACATCAAAAAAGGAAGTATAGATTTTCAAATTAATACTTCCTTTTTTGATGTTATAACAAAATATATTATAGCCAAATTGCTTATTATGAAAGACCGGATAAATTAGCCATCGGCCTTTTACATAAATAATTAAATAATGCAATAAAACGTCCTACCCCAATCATAGCCACGATAGTTCCGAGACCGATTCCGGTAATCCTTCCCACATATACCATGCTCACTCCAATGGTGATACAGATATTTAGAAAATCAAAACAATTCTTTGTTAATCCAACACTCTTACCACAAAAATCAGCTAAGGCCTGCACAATGCCGTCTCCCGGATTCGGTATGATTTGCATATTCAAAGTCATTGCCGCACCAATCCCAGTCATTGCCACTGCTAAAATCAGAAAAAGAAATCGTCCCAAAAAGCAACTGATTAAACTATTTTCTACTATTTTTAGTTCTGGAATTACTGTGCCAAATAGATTTAAAAATCTGGTAAAAAGCAGACTAAGAGGAAATTGTAAAATATCTTTTAACAGTAAAAGAAAAAGCTTCTCCCTGTGACTGCATAACCCATATTTGATTATATGAAGTATTATTTCGATCAAAACAAATATTGCGTACAGAGCAAATGTTGTATTCCCAAAGTTCAAATTAAAAATTTGAGAAACACTAAAGGATACAGAAATAATTGGTGTAACACCAAGACCCGATTTTGTGGTCAGTGTAATTCCCATGGCCAGAATAAGCAAACCAGTTATATAAAATGCCCCTCTATATATATTTTCTTTTTTTATTTTCATCTATTATCTTCTTTCGTTTTTCCATGTTAAAACAAAAATATAAAAAAAAAAGACTGTAAGCCAATCACTTAGCTGTACAGTCTGTTTTTATCCTTAAACTCACATATAGTAAATATATTCATCAATTCCGGAAACCTTCTGTCTTCAAGAGCTCTCGCTCTCTCGGACTCTTGGACAAGCGTTCGACCGATTAGTAACAGTCAGCTCCACACATTGCTGT
>JAUNBT010000248.1 GCA_030526985.1 Lachnospiraceae bacterium
AATGTCCAATCGGAATTGAATATGTCCCTGAAATTAAAGCCAAAGAGCTTTCCCAGATAACATTAGAAATGCTTGCCACACTCAACAAACTTACCAATGCAAAAGAACGGCTCATCGAAATCACCGTTGACGGCGAACTTTCTAAAGAGGAATTACCCGATTTTCTTAAAATCAAAGAGGAGCTTGAAAAAATTGCATTGGCAATTTGGATGATATTACTTAGAGATTTCTTTTCTCTTCCGCTAGCTTAAACCATTCCAAAAGATATTTTTTAAATTCTATCGTTTTTGATGAAGGCTCACAAAAACTATTTTCAATCAAATAAATATCAATCCCCTCACACATATCTTCCACCGGTTTGAAAACAATTCCATCTTCCAATGCCTTAAAATACGTATAATCCCAGGCAATGGCGATAGCTATATTATCTTTTATTAAATTTCTAGTCGTTCCATTATTGAACTGTTGTGTATGCATTCGTATTCTCTCATCATCGTACGAACATGAGGCAATATCTTATGTGCCGCATTGGTAGGAATTAGGCCATTGGCATTTCGAATAAATAATGTTTTATTTAATTCCTCTTCCAAATTGGATATAATTTTACTCAATGCCTGTCTGGATATTTGAATCTCTTCTGCAGCTTTACTTATATTTCTACATTGATATACTTTTAAAAAGTACAATAAAGAATTGTAATTCATATTGACCTCCCATTTAGACTATTATAATCTATAAGAACTATTTCATAGAAAAACAGACATTCACAACTCACTCTGTCAGTTCATGAACATCAAGCAATTTCTCTGCCCACTTTGCTACTGCCACTTTTCATACCCCTAATTATAAAAGTCCCATATAGGAGTATGCTTCCTATATGGGATAATCATGTCATTTTTTATCTTTTTTACAACAACTTATTGTATCATGAGCATAGCTCATGCTCTTGTTGCGTCTTCACATGCAAGCATGCTCAGTCCGCTTATCATTATATTGTGATTCTTCGAATCCCTCACACATTTGCCGTTCACCAATCCTGCCGTACAAGCACAACTCTGATATCTTCTTAATATCTTTTGCACTGCTCATTGTTTTCGCATACATTTTATTGTGCATTTTCAAGCTTTGCTACTAATTTTTCAAGTTTCTGAATCTTCACTTCATACTCTTCTGAAATACGTTTAATCTGCTGATAGTTTGGCAATGCAGTGTCGGATGCACTTATAATATTCAGGTTCTTTGGATGATCTGCATTCAGTACCACCCGTGCTACATCAGGACGTGAATAATGTCCCAAACCATCAAACACTGTTTTAACTGCTTTAATCTCATTTGCATAACAATCTGCATAGAGAATCGTATCCTCATCAAATACAGGTTCTGCAATAAATTCACCGAATGGATTAATGATGCAGCTTCCACCATTTGCCCAATCAAATTCCAAATCCTTACTTCCAATTAACGATTTGTATTCTGGCTCGAAATCCTGCTCTCTCAAAAGGCCATGCACACTAATTACAAATGATCCCGCATCAAAGGCATATGCTCTTGCAGCTCTGGTTCCGTCACAAGTCTGTGGATCATAATTAGCATTTACAGCTCTCTCACCAGTAAATGTCCATGTTCCTGGCCAGTTTGAAATATGGAATTCCTCTCCCATCAAAAGCTGAGCTGCACGAATGGCTGCTGTATGATGCTCCCAGCAAATAAGAGAACCAATACGTCCAATAGGAGTTTTGTACACACCTAAATCACTGCCATCGCCTTCTCCCCAATATACTCTTTCATTGTATGTTGGTTTGATTTTTCTATGTCGGCCTAAGATAGTGCCCTCAGGGCCAAAGAAAATCTGTGTATTATAAAAGGTTCTTGACCCTTCCGCATCATCCAATTCATTGACACCCATAACGCAATACACACCTGCATCACGACACGCATTACAGATTCTATCTGTATCATCACTAGGGATTACAATGGAATTATCCTGCAAGCCTATGTTCCAAAGAGCCCACTCATCTGATTTGCTGTTATATGTGCTTGAATAGTATGGAGCAAATACTGGGATATAGCTTTCCGAAAATGCAACCAATTCCGCTCCGTTTGCACCAGCTTCTTTTATTTTCTGGCATGCAATGTCAATTGACTTCTCTTTATTAAAAACAATTTGTGGGGCCTGAATCGCAGCAACTTTTACCTTCTCTTTGCCTCCCATAATTCTTTTCTCTGGTTTTTCTAAATTTATTTTAGCCATAATAAATACTCCTCTCAGTATGATATGATTTAAGTGAAAAATCCCTTGCAAGAGAAAAAAAGTTTGCATTGAGTATTCTGACCTCTGGTCGAATGCCTCTTTGCAAACTTTATATGCTGTATCTTATCATAAATAGAGAAAAGTAAAAGAATTTGTTTTTTGACATGGCGCAACGGATTGTTTACAGCTATGATTCGATTTCTTTATATAAAAGCGATATGCGTCATAAAGACAAATTTTTAATTATTCTCATCAAATGACGTTATTGATTTATAATACTTCTCAACATCTGCCACCAAGTAATCAATTTCCTCATCTGATATAAACAGATTTAACTGATTTTCAATACATCGGCAAACAGATTTTGCAATCTTCATATATTGATTATTTTTCATAATATTATAATCTATCGAAAAGTTCCCCACTTTTATTCCATAAATATGCTGGTACTGCAGGATATTTATTCTCGCAAACAAAACAAGTGCTAGTCTTGGTTTGTCATTAAAAATCTTACACCTGATTTTTTCATATTGATTTAATATGATTCGAGCAGTCTCATATGTAAAAAGATTAAAGCTACATTTTAAACAGTCCTTTGAGACTGAAGAAAATTTTGATCTCATCAAATATCTACAGAGATACATTTTTGTATTTTCATCTAATTTACAAAAATACAGCTCAATTAGTTGATACTCCCTCGCTGTATAGATTTCTTTTTTTTCTAGATCGGAAAAACAGATTATACTCCCCCACTGATATCTCATAGCTAAGAGTAATGCTAAAGATGATAAGATGCCCTCATCATACTGAATTTGGAGTTGATTTTCTATTTGCTGCAACAGCTTAATATTATCTTCTACTTTTTTTGTTTTCATGAATTCCTTATCTGTATTTATTGATAGGGAATATACAATATTATAATAAAGAAAAAAAACAATCTTAATCTGACAACTATCACCCAAAATACTATAACCATGATTTGAATAGACCAAATCTAGTCCATACTCCTTTAATTGTTCTTTTACTATTTTCAAGTCTCTAAAAATTGTGTTTCTGCTAACTCTACAACAATCAATCAATTGTTCCACATATATTGGCTGCTCCTCTGAATATATTATGTAAACAATTATCAAACATACACGTTCTATCATTGAAAAAATATAATTTTTCATACTTGGCAAATCTCTCAATATCTTAACAAGTTCTTCTTTTTGTGATATGTCCATAAAAATGCCTTTTCCTTTAATATGTTCCAATCTTATCAAGCCTTCAGATTCTAGCCACTTATTAATCTGATGTAGCTTATCATTAGCAATTCTTTTAGAAATGTTTAAAGTGAAAGCAATTTGTTCTAAAGTGACATAATCTATTGCATCCAAAACAATATATAGGATTTTCCTGCATCTATGATCCAAATAATAATACATCTTCATACTCCTTTTCAAATCGTAGTCTCCTTTTGATAATATAAAGTATAAAGGATTCACTGCTCACCTACAATATTGAATGAGTATCATTTACCGCACAACTAATCAAGTTAGATCGAACGAATCATAACCCCCAACATCTAAAGAAGGGCGAATATCTGAAATCAGAGACTGTATGATAATTAAATAACTAATATACAACTAAACTTTTTCAAAATGAATTTTCATGCAATACCTACTTGTCAAAAATCTCTAAACATTTTACTATTTACATAATATAACATTATACGCTATATTCAAACACCACCGTTGCTGATTTTATCGTCAAATCAGTTCTATACCATACTGTTTTACACCATTCTCAAACTATTCCCTATCTCTGTCAAGGATTTATTTGACTTATAGACATCCCACTAAATTATACAAAGTTTTAAACAAACTATATTCTTTTTATAGCTTTAGTTCCCTACAGATTTTCGCCCATCTCAAACAATATACTACATTTATTATGAGAAAGCAACGCTTATGTAGCATACTGCCTTACACTATTCTCAAACCTTTTGTATCTTTTGGTTTATACTTTTCATCACCTGTTTCAATGTAAAGTATAAAATCATTGATTTCTGTATCTGACCAACCTTTACTACGTAAACCTAAAATAAGTTGTGTTGTTGTTTCACTCATCTTCATGATGTTACCCCTCATTCTATCACCGCCTTTCCTTGGTGAATTATACCATAGTGTAAAGCCTTTATTCCATTATCAAAGTACTGTTGCTTTAGTCCCATACTTTTTTACACCATTCTCAAACTACAGGTCTTTTGCATACGCTCTTCTTTTAGCTTTAGTCCCATACT
>JAUNBT010000249.1 GCA_030526985.1 Lachnospiraceae bacterium
CGGTCTCGTCATGAGCGTGCTCTACCAAAGTCACTTCCTTGGCGCAGCCCTTGAAGTGTCTCGTTACAGGCAGTGAATGTGGTTCTGTTTCTACCAGTACGCCGTCCTTCAACGCAAAGGTCGGGTCTACCATATCGGAAAGAGCTGTGAACGGTGACCACCAGAACGGCAGGAAGCGCTTTGCTTCAACGCCTTCGTATACCATCATCAGGATGTCATCGCATGTATCAAGATATCTCATGCTGCTCTTAGTAGCAACGCACATCATGCCGGGAGCAGAGCCTGTTCCTATGATAGCCATCTTGCCGATCTCTGCGAACTCCTTTCCATATTCGTCGTACATGATTTCGATACATTTCGGCCACCATGGAGCCAGCACATCCGTAGATGCGAAGTCCTGATAGTTTGCCTTTACAGCCAGTGCTGCATCAAGAACCTTCGGTGCGAAAGCGATCGGAAGTGCGTTGACGATAAGGTCTACACCTTCTGCCGCCTTGATGATGCTGTCCACATCGTTGGCGTCTACCACGGCGCCCTTAGCTTTCTTCAGGATGCCTACCAGCTCGTTTACTGCCTTTTCGTCATAGTCTGCGCAGATGATCTCGTTGACATTTGCTTCTTCGTCCATTCTCTGTGCTACTGTGGAGCCCTGTGCTCCCGTTCCTAATACTAAGATTTTCTTGCTCATAATAATTTTATCTCCTTTTTTAATTTAACAACACATTGTGAATTTTCATCCTTGTGATTTTTTTTGGGGGGGGAATTCACGGCAAACCTGCCCAAAACTCTACCTATAATGCTTAAAACTGCATAGAATATCCGGTAAAACTCATATCTCACACTACCATCCAAAGCAAATTTACAAAAATTACTTCACATACTCCTTTAAACTAGCAATGCCTTTATATACGCATATTCAAATTCACTTGCCGCATATCCATAATGCTTTCTTGCTTCCTCATCATCAAATTCACTGTACAGATTTGCCTTGGCCAAATAGTTTTTCCCAACGGCAATATGTCTTTTAGCATCGTCCAGCTTCGGAACATTCATTTGTAGCTGCTCTGTAGATTCAGACAACCTTTTTGCAGCCAGCCATGTCTCGTAAATAGCATTTTCCTCCATCATATAAACCGTATCTCTCGGAGTAGGCAACAATTGAATTTTACAGTACTTTCCTGTGGATTCAGGCATATATGAGCAATGCGTATCAGCCGTGCCTTGCAAAATATATGCTGTACACTCTTCGGCAATGCCGAAGCATCTTGTTCCCGTACGAAAATCTGGAGCTCTCATCTCGGGCGTGTAATTGCCCTCTACTACACCCCACACATTTTCTTTCCACACTCCGTTTTCATAAGTGTTATGGCACGCTAAAATGTCCATCATTTTCTCCAGTGACAGATCACCTATATTATCTTTTAAAAGTTGTGTTTCAGCGTCGTAGCGCATATAAGACTCTTTGTTTTCTTCATAACTCAAAGACGATTTGCGCATTTCCTTATGTATAAAGTGATTGGCCGCATTGATAAAATCAACCTCTCCGTTTTCTCCGGGCAGTCTTACATAATCTCTATCTGACGTATGCTCCAGAATTTCCAGTTTTTTATTGGCATCTGCCAGTAAAAATATCCAGCCACCCGCAACACATAAATCTTTCAAAAACTTTTCCGCTTCATTAACCTCATCGCATTTTGAAACAGTATGCACAGCTGCACTAATAAAATCAGCATAACCGAACGATGTGTCTTCAGGCAATTCAGATTCTCCCCCATCAAATGTAATAATAAGACCTTTATCATTCATGACAAAATTTGCTCCTAATTGCCCTGCAAGCTGGGGTAGTGTTATAAAAGCATTGCCGCTCTCAGGATAAGCGACCAATATGACTCCGTATCCGCTCATATTATAGGTTATATCTCCGTTTACACCGACTATTGTTTCCTGACTACAAGTTGCTGATTTTGTTGCAGCAATCGTACTACACATTAAGTACGGATCCGTCAACCACAGCTGCATATTAATTAACACTACTTCGCCAAAAGACAACCCTGAACCATCTGCAATGCCTTTATACCAATCAATAATATCCGGAGTCTTTTTTCTTATTTCCTCAACTATTACTTCAAGCTTGCTGACGATTTTCTCCTTTGTATGATTCCTTAACGCATCCCCGGCAACAACACAGAAATTTCGCTTTATCATATCCCCAACTTCCGCACCATATTGCTTCCCCATCTCATAAGAAGATCCTTTGACAAAAATTATCTCCCTCATATTTGGTGAAACTATATTGGAATCAAAATCCAAATGCTTTTCCCAGTTAATATACATCATTTCTTCAACACCTCACTTATTCTCTCTATTACAGAATCAACATTAACAAGCTTTATATCACGGTTTATTTTGCCGAACAACTCCAATTCCTCATTCAGGCTATCACACAGAACATCTTTTTGGAAGTTGAGGAATTTTTCTAATTGCACTATTTCCAATGCATAATCGGATGTTTTCAACTCCCTCTTGTCTATAATGCTTTTTAAAACATCATACATATCAGAATGAGGCATAATCCTTCCTTCCGCCCAGTTTCTCGGATATTCTTCTGCCAAGAATGGTTTTAATGCCATTTTATAAACATATTCATCAAATTCTTCTACAAGATAATTATGCCCGACACCCAAAAGCGCATCTACGCCATCTTCTGCTTTGTTTTTTCTAAGGTCTGCCAAAGCCCTTTCAATTCCATCAACGTATTCATATGCCTGTTTATGAGCTACCATATGTTCATGGAATCCATCTACTTTATACAATCTTTCACACATTTCTTTATTTATCTGTAGCAGCTTCACATTTTCATTCCATGCCATATCATATATTTCTGACATAGTTTCTTCGTTTGTATCGAGGTCGACCGTTTCTTTAACAGCATCAATTACTTCGCCTATTTTATTATACAGGTTTTCTGTGTTAACTCTGTATTCTTCCATCTTACTACAGAATTTCGTGTAATTTGGATATATTGACTCAATATACTCTGAGCCAACTATGCCACTCATTACCCCTTCAATGTCTTTTGAAAAATCAAAAGGACTCATTGGCAATTTATCAAATATCATGCATAATGCGCACTCTATTTTGCAATTGTTCTCAAAGAAATTCATTTCAGCAGTTTTTTCATTATCATATGAAGTGTGATAATAATGTAAGAATTGGTCAGGATTATCCTCTAACTCAATACTTGCCGGATCATACAGTAATGAAGGGGCTCCTGCAAGGGAAAGAACAAAATGATCAGAACCTGTGAACAGCGGTTTGATGATATGTCCTTCCGGGAATTGTTCCTTTGGCAGCTTTATTTCATCGTTCATTATCTTATCAAGATATTTCATATATGACTCGCTACACGCAAACTTCATCTTTTTATTCTGTGAAAGCCCAGATAGCTCAAAATTATTAAACAGCATACAATTTGCGACCCATTCCGGGTGATGTTCTGCTATCGCCATCGCACCTACCATCCAGTCAAAGTAGCTGTTTATCGTACCGAATTCTTCTGCACCATTCGAGATGATAATCCAAGTACACTCAGGTTCATAGCCGCTCTCCATAACAGCTTTGGCTATTGCAAGCTCACAGCCCAAAGATGCCGCATTATCCTGAAATCCCTGCCAATACGCATCGTAATGACCATTCAGTAATAAGTATTTGTCTTTTCTTCGGCCCGGTATAAGGCCATAAACAAAATGACCCGTAGCATCCCTGTCTACACTTGCATTGATTTTTATATTAGCCTTGATGCTTTTTTCTTTTAAAAGACCAATCAACTTTTCTCCGTTCCCCTTAGAAATCATCGCTGCGGGAATTGAACATTCTCCTTCCAGATCCTGTATTGTTAACAAATCATCCTTATACGTACCTGGGCCCACACCATATACTGTAAGGATAATGCCTTTTGCTCCTCTTGCCTCCGCCTGATTAAACACAACCTGATACCAATAAGATGTAAATGCAGATGTTTCCATCAAAACAATTTTATCTTTTACATCTTTTCCTTCATATTCTTTTTTTGTGCCATAGCCTACATATACAACTTCCCCTTCGATCCCTTCCTCAGCAGTTCCTTCCATGGGTATCATTGTCACAGCATCCATCTTTAAATTTTCATTATCGGGATTCAGTATTTCTACGCTTGCCCTGTGAAAATTCCATGCATCAACCGGAAAGCCTTCCTTAGTAACATTCTTCAGACCCACTTTTTCCATCTGCTCTACAATCCAGTCGGCGGCTTTATTTTCCGCTTCTGTACCTGCCAGTCTGAATTCAAATCCTGCCAGCTCTTTTGTTATTTGAAACGCATAATTAACATCGATCATTTCAGTAACATCATTATAATTTACATTAAAAGATTTCATATTAGCTCCTTTTTAAAAACATTTACTAATTTTGATTTGCGGCAAATTGAAAATGTCTCGTTTATATATTATACTATCAGTAAAA
>JAUNBT010000250.1 GCA_030526985.1 Lachnospiraceae bacterium
GACTTCCGCAATAGGATGCTCCGCACTCTCCACAGCGGACTTTTCCGGAGAGAAGATAATTCTCTTTTGCATTCGCAGAAGTATCCCTGATCCGACGATCATCCATGATTTGCTGTACCTTATCAAAGTCTCGCTCCGATATAATGGCAGGAACACCACCCTTTTTACGGATCACCGCATCCGACTCATAATCCTTATGAGCGGCTCTCCGTTTTACCATATCCTTTCCCACATCCTGGCAATAACGGTATTCTCCTTTGTATTTCGGATTACGCAAGATCGAATTTAATGAAGTCACAGCAAAGGGATTCCCTGCTTTGGTGCGATAACCCCATGCATTCAGCTGTGCTATGATCTGTTTGTACCCGATCCCATTCAATACCGATTGGAATATATAACGAACAGCGGTTGCTTCATGTTCATTGATCACAAATTTTAATGTGTTCTTATCAACATCATACCCCAGCGGAGGTGTTCCTCCGATGGTTTTACATTGCAGAGCATTTTCTTTTTGCCCTTTCTTTACTTCCCTACTCAAATTCAGCGAATAGTATTCTGCCATTCCTTCAAGAACAGATTCCAAAATCACACTTTCCGGAGAAGAAGAAAGTGGTTCCGTTACCGAAACCACTTCAACACCATATTCCTTGAGCAAAGCCTTATATACGATACTGTCTTTCCTATTTCTTGCAAAACGATCCAATTTATGGATCACGATTTTTTCAAATTCACCTTTCACCGCATCATCAATCATTTCCTGAAAAGCAGGACGACGATCCGTCGTTGCGGACTTCGCTTCATCAACATAACAAGTCAAAATATTATAGTTATTGTCCTCACAAAACTTTCGAATAGCCCTTAACTGGGCATCAATGCTTTCACTTCTTTGGTTATCCGAAGAAAATCTGGCATAAGCCACAACCTCAGTCATGATATCACTCTCTTTTCTGTAAAATTTTATGTACACAACGGCACATCAATTGATCTGAAATATCCTCTAAAATTGAATTTTCCAGAATCACAACCCGAACTTTACCCAAACGTTTTTTCGTCATACAAAACGCCTCCTTACAGGTCAAATATATAATATATAATCAAAAATGCCGACTTTACGCCGGCTCATTATCTTTACTCAATTCTATTTCCAATATCTTTGGTATCGAACAGCACACATCGATCTCCCATCTTCGTGGGATAATCACCGGATTCACATTAAGCTGATCCAGCATTTGAAATAACATAGTCTTTGCAGTATTATCTTTCAACTTACTTGCAGCAGTTTCTGCAGACTTGAAAACAGCAGAACATTTCAAAAAATCTTTCATCTTACTTTTATTCCCATCAAGAAAACGACTTTCCGCAATCTTAATAAAAGCCGAGGATAATTTATGATAATCACCATCATGAAAAATTTTCCTCATTGCTTTTAAAAAAAATTCATCTCCGTTCCGTGAAAGGAAGTAAAGGAAAACCGCAGGGGAATCTCTCATAACAACATCGTCGAATTCGAATTTAGACTGGACACTTCGTATGTACGGCGCTTTTAATGAAACCTCAAACCGCATGATTCCCTCTGCTTCTGCGGAGTCAAGATCTTTGATCCCCTGGCGTTCCAACTGAACAGCTTTATCATAGAGAATCACAGCACGAGAACTCGAGGCGATTTCCACTCTGTGATCACTGGTTTTATGTTTCTTTCCCTCTGCATCAAACCACTTTATGCGTTTCCAATGACGAGGGATCGGACAACGATTTGCCATAATAATCAAAAAATGACGACAAGACCTCGACATCCGAACATCAACAGTCAAGTCTATACGCGCCAAGCGGTAATCATCAAGGCAATCAAAGCCTTTCGGAAACACAGACAGCAACGATGCCATCCTCCCAACAAACAGATCGATAGAGCCTGCCGTCAAAGGAAATAATTTCAAGCGACTTTTCGTCCCTACGAAATTGGCCAAATTGACCCGAATCCGCAAATAGGAACAAAGAACAACGTCTTCTTTACGAAAGAGGACAAGGTACAGGTTTACACCATAATCAGCAAACTGCCGACAAATCACAGTATCACCATCAACGTAGGTATTTCCTGCCGAAATAACTGCAGAGCTAAACAGAAACTCACGAAAAATACGATATTCCACCAACGTTAATCGTCGATAGAGTTCCATAGTATGAGCATGCAATTTATCACCTCCCGCAAAACTGGAAGTAATGACCAATTATATTTATCAAAGAAATACCACCATAATAGCACTCTCGAAATAACACCGAACAATATCAACATATGATTACATCTATCATATTGGAGGTGGCACATTCTTTTATTCATCCGTACACCGAAAAATATTTTTTAATTGTAACCATAAAATCATCGATTTATAATAGAAGAAACTATTTTGAAACGGAGATAACCATGTGGATAAAAACACGGGAAGAATTCAATAAAATCCTCAAAAGTCAAGGCCTGGACTACCAGGTCACAAAAAAGCTCAAACTGAAAACAGTAGACGGAGAGCAAACCATTTCCGAGGGGATTTTAGATGTCAAAAAAATTACATTTCACCATTTTGAGCTATTTAAAGAAGTTTTTTTTCATTGCGCTTATCTTCAGGCGGAAAATAGCGTAAAAAAGAATACCACATTCAAATGGCAAGCAAGCGCTAATCCTGAAGAAGAGTTTGATTTCAATTTCAAAGAAGCGATTGGTAACACAGATTATGCTCGTCAACTGATGCGCGGTCAAAACATTGCAATTTACAAACCAGAGATATTCAATAAAATCGTCGATGCCATATTTACCGTTCTCATTGATTTAAAAAAGGAAGAGTCGCTACAACACGTAGGCTGGGAGCATCGCCATAATCCGATAAAAAAAGAATATTCTTTCTACGGAATTCAGGATGATCTGAACATTACAAAAGAGCGGACACTTCAAAAAACAATCCGGCTATTAGCAATGAGCACAGGGAAAGATTCTTTTGGATTTGCCACGGTGAAGGATGTATTAGACAAACTTAATCCGGAAACAAGCTACCCCCTCTTCCTTACTGCAATTTATGCAACAATCGATCCACGAATGGTCAAAACGAAAATCCCACTCCCTGTCAACCTTTGCGGGAAATATGCCAAAAGAAAAAATGATCATCATCAGACACCACAGCAAATTGCAAACATCATGGCCAATTTTGGTTTTGAACCGAAAACAAATATCACAAAGCTAAATTGTATCAGAAAAACCTTCAGCCAAATCAGCTTACAGGAATCCGCCCAATCTATGATCAGCAAATGTCATTTACTCTGGGATATGCCGGTCATTGTGCAAACAAAAAATCTTGCAATACCAAAATCAAGTCGGGATTACCGCAGAATTCAAGAAGAGGCCAACGGGCTGAACAACAAGCATGGCTGCAGATTTTATCCGATTTTCATCACAGAAATACCGATGGAGCAAGACGGAATTTTCAAAATCAGGGTAACAGGCTCAGAGACCATAGCTACAGAAGATGCCTTAGATTATGCAGAAAAAATGCAGGCTTTCTTTGACAATTTTATTTTTGAGTTGCCGGATCTCCATGAACGATACTTAAACCCCAAAGACTCTTACCGAACCAAAAACATTGAGCATCTTAATGCCATCAAAAGAAAAGTATACACAAACCTGGTAAACGATGAGTTATTTGATCAAAATATGAATCCTTTTGCTATAGCTTTTGCCGATTCTTTGGCTATCCTCAACATGAGTGTAGAAAAAGAATTGGAAAGCAAAAATAACGCCGAAAACCGAAATAATTTCAATGCGGTCACAAAATTCACCAAAGATTGCATTCCTATCTTAAAACAGGCACTTCAACTACCCTGGGCCACCGAGAAAGTGGAAATCGACATCATCGAATTGTTTTTAGATTTTGTTAACGACATTGTAAAAAATAATTTGACCGAGAATACGCCTTTCCGAACTAAAGAGGAAGGCACTTACATCTGTATAGAGGATAGGTCGTTATTTCAATACTTTGAAGAAAAGTACAATTTGAAAGATACCCGGTTTGCAATTTGTTCGTGGCTAAAGGCAGAAGGGTTCCTGAAAACAAATAAAAAAGGCTTTGTTATCTCAAGACAATCCTCCGGAGAGAAAGTTACTATGATCGCAATCGATCAAGAAAAATTAAGCACCATAACAGGTAATTAAAATAAACTACAATATTAATCCAAAGTCCAAATCTCCAAACAGAAGCACATTATCAGATTTCATAAACCATCTCGCAACAGATCCCCCTCCCCAAAAAAAAGAGCTTCCCAATAACCCATAGACAACGGAACCTTGATTCCGGAATGGGTTTTGGGAAGCTTTTCTTCTCTTTTTTCAGTTATGACACAGGTTTTGAAACACGCAAATCACCGTCCCAAAAACTATCATTTTCGGAACAATCAACATTTCCTTTTGTTGATTTTTGATGTGA
>JAUNBT010000251.1 GCA_030526985.1 Lachnospiraceae bacterium
ATACCACCGGATAATTCGGAAAATACCATTGGCAGAGACATAAAAATCAAACCTTTTCCTGCTAAAGGATCTAATCCGAATAAAATAACAGCCGGAATCGTTGCAAATCCACAAAGGACACAAATCAAAAGCTGGGTAACATTAACAGTCAAAAAGTCTGTTGCCAAATCCGCTTTATCATCTAAATACATACCATAAGTCAACAGATAACCAGGTCCTAAGCCTACTGCAAACAGTGCCATTCCCGCTGCAGAAGCCCACAAACTTGGATTTGCAAGCTGAGACCAGTCAGGTTTTACATAAAACTCAATACCCTCTGCAATGCCAGGAAGGGTAAATACACGGATTACAATGATAATCAGGAATACAAACATAACCGGGAGAAGAATCTTACAGGCTTTCTCCACACCTTTTTTGATGCCTCGTAAACTGATCAGTGCCGTTGCCAAAATAATCAGTACCACACACAGATAGATTACCGGGCGGTTATTGTTAACCTGCTCATAAAATCCGGAAACATCGGATAAGAAGGGTGCTCCTGCAAAAGTATATACAATGTAAATCAATACAGTTGCCATAACAATTGGATAATAGAACATTAATCCAAGGGGAGTCGCTGCCATTAAATATCCAAAAACGGTCCCTTTTTTGCCAGCCAGTTTTCCGAAAACACCGACGGCACTCATTTTATATTTTCTTCCCAGTGCACTCTCTGCCCATCCGGCAGGGATAACTGCCAAAATTGTAACAACAACAAAGGCAAGTACAAATGCTCCACCGCCATATTGGGCACAAAGCATTGGGAAACGCCACATAGCGCCTACGCCTACAGCCATACCAAGGGTCGATAAGATATATCCTATTCTTGAACCCCATCCATCATTATTATTTGCTTCATTACTCATAAATCGTCCTCTCTTTTTCTTTCATCTTCATGGTTTACGGTAATCAAATTAATGTCTTAACGAATATATGATTAGATAAACGGAGCCGCCGCCTAACACTACACCATAAATCGCAAGCATTACATAAGTGATTGCTGACATTCACACCCCTCCTTTTTCTTTTTTTATTTTCCATCACTTGATCCAAGGAAACATCCCATGAATGACTTTAGCCTTGAGGAACAATGAAAGCACATAAATTATTCTTTTATTGCTTCTATAATATAGGAAACCATAGTTTCTGCACAGTTATCTGCATTGATGCCAAGAAGCTTTAACTGGTCAGTTACATCAACCGGGAGATCTTCTCCCTCCATCGTCTCATTTAATCTACCGCCCATAATAATTGGCAACTGAATCTTTTCTTCCCTGAATTTCTTCAGCATATCTCTGGCAAAGCTTAATGCCATCCCATTGTAAGTGCTGACAACAGCAACTTGACTCTCTGTTTCAATAATAGTGTCAGCTAACTCATCGATTGAAATCGTTGAACCAATGTCAAACACTTTGGCTCCTGCCGCTGCAAGAATGTTTTTACAAAGCTCTTTTCCGAACTCATGCACATCGGTGGCACCGATTACAATATTGACACCATCGAGTGGTTTCTTTTCTAAACCATCGATCTTTTTCATCACTTCGTCCTGCTGAAGATTAATGATCTGCACAATGCTGGTCGGACGTACCGGAACTCGTCCTCTCATCACATGTTCTTTCTTCATTCCCACGCCGAAGTTTGCTTCTAACTGATCTACACCGATTGCTTTCAATGCAGCAAGCACCTGTCCTGCATGAGTGATATCGATATGCATACTGTCAAGACCATTTAATACTCTCTCGAAGAAAATATTTCCACAGGTCACAAGGATATCGGTCTCTGCTTCGACTTTTGCATAATCAATAAATTCACCGTAATGTTTTGCTTTCTCAATCATCATATCTACCGTATGATGTGCTTCGATAATTTCTTCTGCAGATGGCACACGGGTTGCCTCTGTCACTGGTATCGGACAGACAGCATGTCCACTCGGATAATGCATCTGTCCAATGGCATCTGCCATGGAAAAGGATGCCATCGCTCCATAGTTACGTGGTATGTTATATCCATAATCGATGGTATTACCATAAATCATAGAACCTGGGGTGTCATATCGATTAATCTTACCCATCGCACAGTTAAATACGATTCGAAGAATGGGATCACTAAATAAGTTTCCAAAACAATGACACATGCCAGCTCCCAAAAGATCTTCCACTATGTAACGTTCCAATCTGGCATATCCGACCATATTAGCAAGGTCATGAAACTGTGCTCCAAATCCATCATCTAAATTAGAATGGATAATCGTCCCCTGCTCTCTGAATTTTCCCATCAGGGCAATTGCTTTCATCGTATCGATTGTTCTATACTCTTCCATATCCAGTCCTGGATATTCGTAAGTATAGTAATGGGAGATGTTTCCGATTGTTGTAACTCCGGCTTTTAATCCTAAGGTCGTATTCTCTAATGAATTTAAGGAACCAATCATATGGTCACCTAAATGGGGCTGAACCGGAACAATCTGTCCTAACTGTTTCCACTCGTCCTCATTCTGAAAAATAAGACTGCCGCCGGCTTGAAAGCGGTTTCTGTATTCTACCGGAACACCCATCACCCAATCAAGTGCAACACCAAACCGGTCAATTGTGGTTCCTGCTTTCTTCAGTTCTTCATAAATCTTAGAAAAACCTTCTGCCGTTGCCTGCCAGGAATTCCATCCGATATGGGAGTGTTTCATTACTTTATGCGAAGCCGCCATCTGTCTTTTGTACTCTCCTTCGGATTTTACCCCTTTTTCTTTAAAAAACAGAGTCTCTCCGATGGTCACGTCTTTGGCATAAGTATCTACTTCGCTAAAAATAGATTTCATATCCGGTAGGTTCTTCTCGTCAAAGCGTCGTTTCATTTTAATATCCATGCGTATTTCTCCTTTTCTTTCCACACTCTCTTTATTGTATCTATAGTATAAATCGGACATCCCCAATAGTTTTTTACTCATCTTCTAGTTTTGTCATCTTCCACTTTTGTAATGCTCTTTGTCATCTGTTCATAAGCGGCTTCCTCATCATAGTCTTTTAAAAGACCGGCTGCAAAAAAGACATATTCCCTGTCAATATAGGTTTCCACCTTTTTAGGAAGTAAAATATCCCGGTCTGTCTGTGAATTCTTCTCTACCTGTTTTAAAATCAATTCTGGATGACGAGAGTTGATAATGGGTCCACCAGTTCCAATGACTGTCTTAATGTCTGTCAGATTCTTTCCTCTCTGCACCCGCTCGCAGCTGCCATAATAGGTATCTTCTAACTTTCCTGCATGCCTTCTTGCAGAAATTCTCACTGCACTTTTGGCGATAGTCTGATCAATGCGATATTCTTCTTCGCTGTCAGTCAAATAACTTGTATTAGTAATTCTCTTCTCAATTCCAGCTTTCCACTGTTCCTCAGAAACCTTTGCTTTTTCGGCTAAAGTCTTCACATCCATCTCATTATATAGACAGACGGAAGATTCTCTCATCCCCATGTCTCCTTCTACCGTTCGTTTCCCGAAAGGTTCTAAAGAACCTGCAATCTTGGCTCCGTCATAGCCTTTATTAATAATGAAGGAATAGATATCTGTTGTAGCGCCACCGACGTCGACCATCATAAGAGGCCCCATCCCTTCTTTTGTCTTTGTTCCTCCACTCAACAGTTCTCCTGCGGCAAGCACCGCTGCCGGAGTCGGCATCAAAATCTCTCCGAGACTTTCCTTTACAGCAGAAAGTCCCTTCATATTCGTAATCCGCTGCATAAATAAATGGCGTATAATCTCCTGGGAAGGTTCAACATGAACAACACCCACCTCCGGAAGAATATTATCTATGATAAAGCACTCTTTTTTGTGGGAGGACATCAAAAATCGAATCTGTTTTGCTACTTGATTATTACCGGAGTATACAATAGGCACTCGAATCTTCGATTCTGCAATTCTTTTCGCATTATGAAGCACCATCGTTGTATTGCCATTCTCATATCCGCCGCAGAGAAGAAGAATCTCTAAATCAAGCTGTTCTAACTCCTTCAACTTCTCATCATCTAATTCTCCATGGAAAGTGCCCATAACCTTTGCTCCAGCTCCAAATACTGCATCTCTCCCAGCTGTAATACTGAGCGTTCTGGTAAGTCCCACCACTGCCATACGAAGACCACCGGCCGCACTGGAGGAAGAAAGCTTTAATGCCTGATGAAATTGTTCTTCTGAAAGCACTTTCTTAACCGCTTGAAAACAATGCTCTAACCCTATTCTTGCATCTGTATGAACAGTCGAAGGAAACTTATCTGATAAGATGACTTCCCGCTTCTCAATATCCGCTAATACAACTTTGATAAAAGTACTGCCAAAATCAATCCTTTTGTCAATAAGTTTCACTATTCTTTCGTTTTTAAAGTCATTTTTGTGAAAACTAAACAAAATAAAGTTTTTCCTTTCACTACATTGCA
>JAUNBT010000252.1 GCA_030526985.1 Lachnospiraceae bacterium
GTTTGCGATAATTCGATGCCTCTTACCCAGATTTTATACCCGCTAAATAAACGGCCGTTTTATTTAGTGAAGTCAATTTTCAGCTATTGATAAAATCACTTCAAAATGATACGATAAATAAAGATTCATGATGTGATTTTGTTTATGTTTACGAAAAGACAAACACATATACTAAATTTGATCCAATCGTCCCCCGGTTTATCTATTTCGGAGATTGCACAATATCTCGAACAATCGGATTTTGAATCAATTTCCAAAATAACTTTGCTTAGAGATTTGAATTTTCTTATTAATGAAGGTGTTGTAACTCGACTAAAAAAGGCAAGAGCTACAAAATATATAGCAACAAATCCTAATCCACTATTTTATATATTTGATGTTAAGAATTACTTTTCTACTGAAGATCGTCAATTAAAATATTCTCATTTCAATTTTGATGTCTTTAATTACCTTAACAATATTTTTGATGAACGAGAATTGAACGAATTGGAATCTTTTCATAACAAATTTCTAAAAAATTTTGAGAAATTTTCTGAAAATGCTGTTCAAAAAGAACTGGAACGAATTACTGTTGAATTTTCTTGGAAGTCTTCTCAAATTGAGGGGAATACCTACTCGATCTTAGATACAGAAAGACTTATTAAGGATAAAGTTCAAGCAACGGGGCACCCCTTTGAGGAAGCAATCATGATCTTAAATCACAAGAAGGCCATGGATTTTATTTTTCAAAATCGAGATTATTTTAGAGAAATTAACATTTTAAAAATCGAAGATATTCACAGGCTGATTTCAACAGATCTCAACATTAACTCAGGAATAAGAAAAACTCTGGTAGGAATAATCGGAACAGACTATAAACCGATTGATAACGAATATCAGATTCGTGAAAGCCTAGAAAAACTCTGCAATGTTATAAATTCAACAAAGTTCGCGTTGGAGAAGGCTCTTATTGCAATTGCTATGATTTCTTATATACAACCATTCGAAGATGGAAACAAGCGAACTTCAAGGTCTATCGGCAACGCCATCCTCATGGCTAATGGCTTTTGCCCTCTTTCATACAAAACTATTGACGAGATTGAGTATAAAAAAGCTATAATACTTTTCTATGAACAAAACAGCATAAAATATTTTAAAGATCTGTTCGTAGCTCAATTTAAACATGCAGTCGATAAATATTTTTAAATTAACAATTTCTTAATCTTTTTTGCGATAAACTTACAATAAGGTGTTGTAGCTGTGAATTTTGTGATAGAATAGCTTACGGTTATGATCTATGTATTTTGAGGTGTTTATGTTTGGTAAGATTTCATTAATTTGTTTGGCCTTAGTAGTTTTATACGAAAATCACGCAGATGCAACATCGGTCTCTATGTTACCAAAATCGATACTGAGTTTTGATATGCCATCTCCGCATATGACAACGACTACACGGAAAAGTGTGGAAGAAGTAGGTGAACAGGAGTTGGAAGGATTGTATCAAATTATTGGAGAACAAAATTATATTCAGCAAATACAAGCTCTGGAAATAGCTAAAACAAAGATGATACAAGCAATGGAAGCAGTAAAAATAGATATTGAATGTGAAACGCGCGGTGTAATCGCTCAATTTTATGATAGTGTTATAGGAGCTAATGTAACAAATTCGGATACATTTTGGTTAGATATTAAGGATAAATTAACAATTATCAATAAACCTTTTTTTGGTACTGTTGCTCAACAAAATTCTTTTGTACAAAGCATCATGAAAGGCAGTGGAGAATTGAAATATGCTCTATGTGTAGCTGTGGCATGGGCCAACAAACTCGATTTGGCCAAAGAAAAATTAGAATTATTGAATAAGGTATACCAAAATATTTTGGAGGAAGTTCCTTCAAAAGCTGCTGCCATTGCTTTGATACGCAAAAATGCTACTAGCTGGAAAGTTTTTCCAGGCGAATTTTTAACTCTGATTGAAGAGGAGGAATAATGGAGTCTATAAAAAGAAAGTTAACTAAATGTTTTACTTTTTTATTTCTATTGTTGGTATCACAGTCCGTTGCTGTTTTTTTTGCATCTGACTCTAAAGCTGCTGCTGGGGCTTGGTATCTTCCTGGTAAATGGATTACTCGTGCTACAATCCCCAATGATATTGCTTTTCCAGAATTAAATCCTCCCCTTGGTGGAAGTAATCAACTTGCTGTTATAAAAACAATTGGCCAGGATGGTGATCCAATACGTTATATAAGCGGATTTTTCTCTCCACCTAATAGACTTGGGTTTAAAGCGATTGCTGATGCATTGATTGGATTAGATGGATTTACATCTGAGCGGCTGGCCTCAGTTCGTTCTGTTAGGGAAAGACCATCTGAAGTTGATCTTGGAACTGCAAAAATTGCTGTTACACATTTTGTAGCAGCAGTTGACCATATGATAAACCTGATTAATACCATTGTTGCTCCGGAGATTCAAGCAGCTGCTATGCCAGTAGTAACAGACGCTAGTCAAGCTGCGAACAAAGGTCAGCTTCAAACCATATTGTTTGTTAGCTCGAGAAGAGAGTTTGAAACGCATTCTGAAAGAGCTTTGTTGATTGATATTCTCAAAGGAGAATACCCCACTGATTCTAGAATTATAGTCAAGTCAAAATTAGATATGTGTTCAAAATGTGAAACTGGTTTAAATCCCGTCAGCACGGATCGTCATGCTGCGCGAGCAGATGCAATTCCGTATGAAATTTACGTAGGAGCGTCGCAAGAATACACGAATGATCCGCACCCAAATGGCGTTCAAAATGCAAAAACTCGTACTGCACCTCGACATGGTGATGAATCTTGTTTGTTTAAAACAGCATTGGAACAAGCAGAATCTCATGAAGCAGTGGCTTTCCCTGCGCCCCCACAGGCAGTCGAGGAAGAAGATAGAGGTGAAGGGCCTATAATCGTACCTCATCATATGGCCTCATGCAGAGATGTCGTATGAGGGAGAGTTCATAGGTGAATGAGTCTTATCTGAACAACTTGAAGGAAGCGGTAACTTTTCAGAAAACCTTCCGCATAAAACAGAGCACTTTTGTCGAGTCGGCCATAATTCTAAATCAGGCAAACCACCGTCAAAAACTGACCGTTTGTGAACGCTCTATTCTCATCTTCTAGATTTTTCAACGATCATTGAGTCTCCACTTAGAATACAGTATAATATCATTAAGTTAATGCTTAGGTTTATTGTGATTTTATGGCTGAATGCCACATTCAAGTTCGAAATGCAACACGATGTAAATTTTTTTTAAAAACTTCGAAAGGCGATAACCATCCGAGTTTTTTACGCGGGGTATTGTTGTAATTTTCTAAACTTTCATCAAAATTCTCCTTATCCATTAATTTTATGAGTCGATAGAGTCTGCAACTTGTCTTAAAGTTCAAATGAATCTTCATCATTCGTTCCGGAAAAAGAAACGATAAGAATTAAAACGACACAAATAATTTTCGTTTTGAATGAAGCTCTTTGCAAAAAACGCAGTATGAGATACTTGTTAGTGTATACGTGTTTCATATTTCTGATAAAGAGTCCCCACCCCCTATTCGTTATTTCTTAGCCACCATGTCCTTAAGGCTTTGGCTTGGCTTAAATTTAGGAACAACAGTTTCTGGAATCTGTATCTCTTCATTTGTTCTGGGATTTCTGCCCGTTGTTGCCTTTCTTACGGCAGTTGAAAACGTTCCAAATCCAAGTAAACGAATTTCATCTTTTTCACTTAATGCTTTTGTTACAATCTCTATAAACGCGTTCAAAAATGATTCTGCATCTTTTTTAGTAATAAATGAGTGAAAAAACACACTCTTTGGTTAATCTCAGAGGGCAGATAGAACGGATTACCTATAATAATGAAGAAAATGACTATACTGTCTTAAAGGCAAAAGTCTACGGGTATAGCGAATTAGTTACAGTCGTTGGAAACATAGCCTCCCCTACCCTAGGAGAAGTTCTCAATATGTCAGGAGAGTGGATTGCTCATCCCCGATTTGGCAATCAATTTAAAGTTGTATTTTACAAATGTTCAATTCCAGCATCTATAACTGGAATTGAAAGATATCTGGGATCT
Organism: Lachnospiraceae bacterium; assembly: GCA_030526985.1. Classification (GTDB taxonomy): domain Bacteria; phylum Bacillota; class Clostridia; order Lachnospirales; family Lachnospiraceae; genus SIG292. Next base: position 4,082 of record JAUNBT010000252.1, read on the forward strand.
GGATTAATAAAAGGTATTGGTCCAGTGATGTCTAAGCGTATCGTAAAGTTATTCGGGGAAAAACCCTGGATATTATAGAAGAATCTCCTGACAAACTAATTACTGTCGAAGGTATTGGTAAACATCGTATAGATTTAATTAAAAAAGCCTGGATCGATCAGAAAGAGATTCGTTCAGTTATGATGTTTCTTCAGTCTCACGGTATTTCATCAATCTACGCATCAAAAATCTACAAACAATATGGTAATAAATCAATCACTAGTGTCGAAGAGAATCCTTATCGCCTTGCACATAATATTTTTGGAATTGGATTCTTAACAGCAGATAAGATTGCACAAAACCTGAGCTTTAACGAAAAGTCTCCATT
>JAUNBT010000253.1 GCA_030526985.1 Lachnospiraceae bacterium
TACATTCGGCCTCAATTCACTTGCGTGAACTGGCATTATCGATACAGTCCCCAGAACTAATGCTATAAGTATTGTTTTAATAATAATTTTCATGTTTATCCATTCCTTTCCTTTTTCAAATTGTAAAATTATATTTTTAGTTACTCTATTTTTATTTCATTGGCATCTCCTCCCTAGTATATACTCAAGGATTTACAAACTATATTTTTAGTTTTTTCTTCCTTAAGAAAAAGGCCTTCGCCTTTTACTTTTCAAATGAACCAGTTACACTTATTTTTTTTGAACCAGTATTCTTAATATATATTCTATAATTTCCTGTTTTTGAAACACTAAAAGTATGTGATATGTACTCTTTCCCCTTTACCACAACTGGATTACTTCCCTTACACTGATATCCCGCCTTAACGGCCTCACTCTCTGGGCTTATCACAATTTTCAATTTTATTTTGTCTCCTTTTGATAAGTTAAAATATTTTGAAACTGCTATTTTTTTAGATCCAATATCCCAGTTTATATTGCTGGTTCCACGTGTAAGGCTATCCGGCATTTCCACTATCTCATATCCTTCTTCCCAATCTATTTCTGTCAGCTCTATATAGTTCTCCTGGATATTCGTGTTATCATCCACCTCAATTTCATTTATCGAACTATTATACAGCGTCTCTGCGCAGACCTGAATTCCTGTCCCTGCCAAATATGTAATAAATAAAAATAGACCAGCAAAACAAATAGCTAGAACAAGTTGATAATTTTTTCTATTCAAAGATTTCATTTGTGTTCTCATTACTCTCATCCTTTCTTCTAAATCACTTCTCTTTTCAAACAGAGCCGAACAAAAATCCGATTTTGCCAATTCACTTCTTCTATCATTTTCCTGATGTTCTATCATCATCAAATAGTAATTCTTTATTGTAAACATATTTTTCGCATACTTTCTAACACTTTGATCACAACAAATTTCTCCCCACCGGTCAAAATCCTTTTGTATTTTTCTTCTCATCGGATTTAGTACATGGAAAATAAGAATTCCGTTCAGGAAGGCTTTCCATTTTAAATCCGAATTTTTATAATGACATAATTCGTGAAAAAAAATCATCTCCAATTCATTCTCTCGATACCCATTTTCCGGTAACACAATAATAGGCTTTCTCAATCCAAATATGACAGGAACTGTTATGATTTTATTCTTATATACTGAAATTTCTTTTTTTATAGATAGAAGGTGACTTACTTTACTTGCAATCTCCTGCTCCTTTTGAGCTGGAAGATTCCACCTTTGCAATTCATTCCATTGACGCTTTCTTCTCCATAAACGAATCAACACAACAATTACCGTAGCAAACCATATACCCAAAAGAATAATCGCAATCCAAATCATACTATTACTAATATTGAATTGACAATTCCAGCTTTCTTCCATAGGAATAATGTTTCCCTGATGAAAAAACAATACCATAAAAAAGGTAACTGGAAAAAACAAAAAACAACAGCTGATTTTTAATAATAGGAAACATAACAAGGGATAATTCTCCCCCATCCTCTTGCTGAATATCCACCAAACAACATACCCAGCAGTGCCACTAATCCATGTGACAATCCACATATAAAACAAAAAATCAAATACGTTCATAAAAGCCTCTCTAGTCCTCTAATTCATCCAAAAGTTTTTTTAATACTGCCCGTTTCTCTTTCGATACTACTTCTTTTTTACACAGACTCATTGCAAATGCCTCTATGCTATTATTATTCCAAAACTCAATATGGGATTTAAGCAAAAAACTGCTGTATTCTTCTTCCTTAATCAAGGGTTGATATCGAAACGTCCTGCCATCCCGGTATAAGTTTAAAAATCCTTTTTTTACCAAGTGATTTAAAAAGGTTGAAACCGTTTGTGGTTTCCATTCTTTACTATAGTGCTCATTCGCCAATGATACAATCTCCGGCAAAGACATATGCTTATCCTTCATCCATACACACTTCATTACCAACTGTTCACTCTCTGTTAATTTCGCTAATTTCATTAATATCACACCTGACTATCTTTTTAGTTTAATATAGTATAACATAAATACAATAACTTTTCAAACTATTTTTTTAGTCAAATAAAGAAGGCTTACACTCATAGAACCTTCTTCTTAGAATGTAAGCCTTTTTCAATTTCTATTTTCTATTTTTTTGTCTCAATTACTGATTTATCAAATCCACTCTCACGTCATCCGGTGTCACGTCTTTTGTAATCAGTCCCTGGTCTTTCAGCCATTTAATATTCTCTTCCCAGGCACTATCTTCCTGGGCAAGGAAAGTGGAGCCTTCCGGTTCCATGGCTGGCATAAGCACTTCCAAACTCTTTGTCTCCACGTCGATATCTAATGGGAAGTTTTCTTCATTCTGGTTATTTAAAAGAATATCCAACGCCCCTTCAGGATCTGCTTTTACATCCTCAAAGCCTTTCTGGGAAGCTCTCAAAAATGCCTTCAAGGTTTCCGCATCGCCTTCTATCATATCCTCACCAGCTACAAATACCAGCTCGTAAGTTTCTGGTACTCCGTAGTCATTTGGATAAAAGTAATTTACTTCAAATCCCTCTTTTTCCATCTGTGGAACTTCGTGATTTACCATACAGCCGATGGTGGCATCTACATTTCCGGTTGTCATAGAGGACATCAGATCAAATCCTACATCTACCATTTCCACATCGTCGGCTTTTACTCCGGCATTTTCCATAATCGCCTTTACCATTGTCTCTGATAATTCTGTTCCGGAATATCCGATAGTTTTTCCAACTAAATCTTTTGGCTCTGTTATATTTTTCTCTTTTAAAGACAAAATAATATTTAACGGCTTCTGGCATACGGAGCCAATACATTTTACAGGGACATCCTGATTGGCATTTGCCATGATAACATCCTGCATGTAGTAAATACCTACTTCCGCTTTTCCGGCTGCAGTAAGAGACATGGCATCATTTGTATTGGTCGGGAACTGGATGTTGACTTTCAAGCCCTCGTCCTCATAATAGCCTTTCTCGATTGCATCGTAAATGAAACTGTGTACTGCATTCGGATACCAGTCCAGTACCACATTGATTTCCTTTAATCCATCCATGACCTCTAATTCTGTTGTGCTCTCACTGTCACTGCTTCCTCCGCCACAGCCGCAAAGTCCTGCTGCCATACACAGTGTCAATGCAAAACAGCATACTTTTTTCATCGTCTTTTTCCATTCTTTTCTCATTTTTTCCTTTTCTCCTTTCTTTGGAATCATTCTTACATTTCATTTCGCCAGCGCACCAGGGCTTTTTCTGCAATCGTAATGACTGCCACTAATAAAATCGCTGTCACTGACAAAAGTACGATTGGGGCAAATACACCTGCCCCGTCAAGCTGGGTCATCATTCGCCGGCTAAAATAGCCAAGCCCGCTCTGTGCCCCTAACCATTCTCCAATCGCCGCCCCGATTATACTAAGGGGAACCGCCATTTTGATTGCGGAGAAAAAATAGGGCAGAGCTGCCGGCATCTTCAGCTTGATAAAAATGTCTTTTTTACTTGCTCCATATGTGATTAACAGCTCAATCATCTCTCTTTTTACTGATTTAAAGCCGTCAAAAACCGTAATTGTAATCGGGAAAAAAGTGACCAGAATCGTCACTAATACCTTTCCCCATATTCCATAGCCAAACCAGACTACAAACAACGGCGCAATGGCCATCGTCGGAATTGTCTGTGTCACTACCACAACCGGGTAAAGTGCCTCTTCAATCACTTCACTCATATCCATTAAAATTGCCAAAACCACTCCGAGCACAATGGAAATCATCAGTCCAATCAGGGTAATGCTCATTGTGGCCGGAAGATGTTCATAGAAAAGCGGTTCCCTTAACTCCCACATTTTCTTAAGAATCTGGACTGGAGTGGGAAGAATATAGGCCGCATCCATCCGTCCTGCCAAAACCTGCCATATCAAAAGAAGGGCAAGCAGGAAAATCCATGACGGCATTTTCCTTTTCCAATTCTTTTTCATACCATCACCTGCTTTCTCAAACGCTCTACCAGATCTTCTTTCAGGTCATTGATCTCTTTCCTCTTTAGATATTCTCTTTTTCTCGGATATTCCATCGGTACTTCGACCACTTCTAACCTTTTGATTGGAGTTTCCGGCACCAGATAAATCTTGTTGGATAAAAACAGAGCCTCCTCCACATCATGGGTAATAAATAAAATTGTTTTATTATATTTTTTCCACTGATCTAAAATCCACTCCTGCATGGAAATTCTGGTCAGGGCATCTAAGGCGCTGAACGGTTCATCTAAGAGCATCAGCTCCGCCTGGGTAAGCAGCGTTCTCGCAAAAGAAATCCTCTGGCGCATTCCGCCGGAGAGATCTTTCGGATATTTATCCTTATA
>JAUNBT010000254.1:0-398 GCA_030526985.1 Lachnospiraceae bacterium
ATTTCTTTTTTTCTAGTTTTATTAAATATTATTTTCTTAAACTTTTTTTATATTTTTTCTTGAATAAGCGTAGGTTTTAAAAATTGTTTTTGTATTTCGCACAATTTTAAGTGAAGTTTTTTCGGTGTGTTTCTTCATTTTCTTTCCTCTGATAGAGTTTGACTTTATTATATTAAGTACGAAACTGTTTCTTCTACGTAGATAATTGCTTCTTCATGGAGATAATTAAAGGAATCACCATAAAGATCCAGGTCAAAGGTTCCGTCAAAATAATTCCCATATATCCAAAGATACGGCTCAAGGTGAAGGCGGCAATGATCTTTCCAATCATTTCTATTCCACTAGAAAGAACCGGAGTCTTTCTGTCTCCAAGACCCTGCAGCGAATTTCGGAGTATA
>JAUNBT010000254.1:408-4388 GCA_030526985.1 Lachnospiraceae bacterium
AGATAGAACAAGGTGTCAATCCGCAGGTACAGGTTGGCTGTCTCGATGATTTTTGCTGTTTTAGTATCCGTGAGCAGGCGGACCATGTCAGCGGCAAACAGATAGGTAATGAACAAGACGATACCACTCCATATAACACCATAAAGCATGCTTTGTTTCAAACCTTCTTTTACTCTTTTTTTGTTTCCGGCTCCGTAATTCTGGCTTGTGTAGGTTGCCATTGTCGTTCCCAGAACAATATACGGTGTCATGAAAAGATTAGAAAGCTTTCTTGCCGCCGTATGGGCTACGATAATCGCAGTTCCAAATCCATTGATGGCACTTTGCAGCACAACGGAACCGATGGAAATCAGAGAATTCATAAGGCCCATAGAACAGCCACCGGCTAATAACTCTTTTATCAAAATACTTTCCGGCTTAAAATCCTCTTTTGTAAAATGGAGAACCGGGCAGCGTTTCCATAAATAGATAAAACACACGAAAGCAGAGACTCCCTGAGATGCCACTGTTGCAGCTGCAGCCGCTCTGACACCCATTTTAAAACCACCGATGAAAAGGATATCCAGTCCAATATTTAAGATAACGGAAACAATGAGAAAGATCAGCGGAGTCATTGTATCACCAATTGCCCTTAATATTGCAGCAAACAGATGATACCAGGCAACCAGAATCAACCCTGCCGCCATAATGGCAAGATACCCACCCGCTTCTACTCTATGTTCATCCGGAACACTCATCAGGCCAAGAATGGACGACAAAAAAAGCAGGGTAATTGCACTTAAAATAAACGCCATCACAGAAGCCAAAAGAAGACTTTTGGCAAAAACTGCTCTTAAATTCTTTTCGTCTTTCGCTCCATAAAAACGGGCGGCGATAACAGAAAAGCCATTCGCAGCACCCATCATAAATCCATTTAACAAATCTACCATTGTGGTAGTCGATCCTATTGCCCCCAGCGAATTGTCTCCCAAAAAGGTTCCTACAATTCTTGTATCAGCCATGTTATAAAAAAGCTGAAACAACTGACCTAAAACGATAGGAATGGCAAACAAAAGAATGACTTTCGCTGGGGAATCTTTGGTTAGATCCTTCATTTCTTCGTTCCTTTCTTTTGATTCGTTTTGATTTTTACGCATAGAAATTATTATAGCATAAGATATAAAATAAGACAAAAATCTAGGAAGGCAATTGATTGGAATTCTTAGCCGCAATTGTTCCAACCCATTGCCTTCCCGGAAGAAGAGGAATTTATGAAAAAAAGAATACGCAGTCTGTAACTGCTCTGTCTTTGAAACTGTCGTTGTTTCATTTCTATCGTTGTTTCTGTTGTTTCTTTCGATGGTCTTATATTACCAGTTGATTGTGAAGAGAATTTGGTTTCTTTGTAAAGGTTTTGTGAAGAAATTCCTTTTTTAAATCTGTCCCTACTACTTGAAACTCAACCACAGGTGGGATATAATGAGACTAATCGTAACGAATTAACCATAAAATAGAAATAGAGGACAAGACTATGGCTATAGATACACAAGCAATTAAAGAACACATCCGGGGGATTTTGGCAGCCCTGGGTGATGATCCGGACCGGGAAGGATTAATCGAGACGCCGGATCGTGTCGCACGGATGTATGAAGAAGTATTTGAGGGCATGAATTATACGAATGAAGAGATTGCCCACATGTTCGACAAATCTTTTGAAGATGATTTGTCTTTCGGCGCAGATCATCAGGATATTGTATTAGTGAAGGATATCGACATTTTCAGCTACTGTGAACATCATCTTGCATTGATGTATGATATGAAGGCTGCAGTAGCTTATATTCCAAAGAATAAGATTCTAGGGCTCAGTAAGATTGCCCGCATTGCGGATATGGCTGCAAAACGTCTACAGCTGCAGGAACGAATCGGTTCCGACATTGCTGATATCATTCAGATTGCTTCCGGCTCCCCGGATGTCGCGGTAATTATTAAAGGCTGCCACAGCTGTGTCAGTGCCAGGGGAATTAAGAAAGAGAATGCGCAGACAGTATCCACTACATTTACAGGACGTTTTCGGGATGATTCCGCTTTGCAGAATAAACTCTATATGATGTTGAATCAATAATTTTTATAAACCTTTCATTTTCTTTATAAAACTTCAGAAAAAATTAATCAATCACTAAGCTTAGCTCAAAGTTTTTTCACAAGTACATGGTATAATAGTGATAACAAATATGATTAAAGAAGGTGATTTAGTAAAAATGAATATTTTATTTTTTTTAACTCCAAAAACTGACGTGGCTTACTTATACGACGATTATACAATAGCACAAGCACTCGAGACAATCTGGACAAGCAACTATACCGCGCTTCCTATGATTAATCGGGAAGGTAAATACATAGGAACTGTTACGGAAGGCGATTTTCTCTGGGGTCTCTTAGACCAGCATGATATTAACGCAGATAATATTCACGTGAAAAAAGTGGGGGAACTCACACGGAAGGTCCTTCACAAACCAGTTTCTGTATCCGCTAAGATGGAAGACTTGCTGACAACGGCAAAAGATCAGAATTTTGTTCCTGTTGTCGATGATAATAAGGTTTTCATCGGTATCGTTACAAGGAAAGATATTTTGCAATATTGCTACGACGCTATGGAAGGGAAGACACAGATACAGCAAAGGGCATAATGGATAGATGGATATTGGATTGCTGGGAATTATTTAAACCTGGAACTGGCAAAAAGTGAATTTTGAAAACAAATGTTGGGACTGCTGCTTTGTGTGGCAGTCTTTTTTTGTTCGTTTCTTCTTTCTTATCAAAATGATTTAAAAATCGAGTAACAAACTATTGTTTTTTCTAAAATTTACTATAAACTTCACTATTTGCCCATTTTTTGTCGATTCTGTGGGCAAATGATGGATTTGTTCTTTTATTTTAGAAAAATCTAGCGTTATCAGAACCATTTGAGCGGAATTATTTCTAGTTTTTGTAAATTTAAGGGCAATATAAAGTTTAGATTTCATTTTTGCCCAGTAAGCACTTTCAGTAAGCGATTCCTGTATATAACTTATATGGAATCTGAAAGATTGTCCTACTGACATAAGCTGACTAGAGCATTTATGGTATCGTTTTTATGTTTGAACACATGACATTTTATACAATTATTATTTACTTTTCATTTTATTTCCTTTATAATATTTGTAGTATGTTAAAAAATTGATTCATTTTTTGAAAGGAGGTTATTTCTATCATTTTAAATATTCTAGAAAAAGAGAGACAGCGTTTGATTGCGAATCAGATTCAATTGAAGCAGGAAATCAATCGTCTCCCTGCTGGGAATCTTCTCTGCAGCCACAATAAGAACCGTGTTAAATGGTATAAAAGTAATGGGGCTAAGCCAATCTATATTCCCAAAAGAGAGTTTTCCAATGCAGCTTTATTAGCACTCAAAAAATACGATACACTACGTCTTGAAGAGGTCACTTTGAAGCTTACTCTAATTGAAAGATTTTTAGAACGGTATCAAAAGGTGCCAGACAAAGCTTCGAAACTACTTGAGTCCTCTTCTGCCTATCACGATCTTCTCATTTCTAATTTCCAATTTGATTCTGCTTTTTGTCCTGATAAGGGAATGGAATGGATTTCATCTGATTTCGATAGAAATTTAAGTCACCCGGAACATTTGATTCATAAGTGTATTTCCGGACATAAAGTCCGTTCTAAATCGGAAGTCATTATCGCAAATTCTCTTTCCATCAACAAAATTCCCTATCGGTATGAATGCCGGTTAAATTTGGGGGATGTCATTCTTTATCCTGATTTTACTATCTGCCACCCGGAGACAAACGAGATTTATTACTGGGAACATTTTGGGTTAATGGATCAGACTGCGTACCTTGAAAATGCCTGTAATAAAATTAAACTTTACAGCACATACAATATTTTTCCATCTATATATCCCGTCTTTCTGCGAAAGACACCAATGCGTCATGAAACAGTTG
>JAUNBT010000255.1:0-1634 GCA_030526985.1 Lachnospiraceae bacterium
ATAATATTATACGTTACCAAACGACCATGTCGCCATAACCGTTCTTTGTGAGGGGTAACGTATAATAGGTAATTGCAAACAGCCTACAGCACGAATTCCAGGGCATAACTGCAAAAGTCAGGAGACATTTTCAATCTCTATTATTGACACGCCCTATATACTTTTAACACTACCTGTTGTTGCTTTCTTTACTTAACTGTGAGAAATATTTATTTAAAGATATTTGTTGTAATATACAATATGGAACGAGTATAATAATATTGGAGATGACAACAGCAATCCACGAATTAGTATACTTAAAGAATATCGTCAAGAATACACCCTTAAATATTACCCCAATACTGTAAGAGATAGCTTGCAATTTGATCTTTCCTGTTCCACATGCAAATGTCGACAGTACGCTCTGATATGTAAATACTGTACCCCAAACCACGAAAATTGCTATATACCATGGCTTGATGGATATACTTGCATTACCTAGCCATAATAAAACAATATTTTTAAATAATAAAGCAATGCAAATCTCGATTATACATATTACAGGAGTAATAAGCAAAGATATCCTATATAACTTGCTTAACCAAGCGAATTCATTTTTTGCGATTGCTTTTGTAACTATTGACCAGACAGGAGTCAGTGCAAGCAGAGCAAGTGTTCCCGCCAATAAAAAGGCTTTATTATATATGCTGTAATCCACAACATTTTCAGGGCCTGTAAATAAAGTGATAAGGTATTCGTTTGTGTTAATTATTAACATATAAAGGATTTGGCATACAAAAAATAATCCTCCGATACCAGCAAGTTGTTTACAAGCATTTATACTGAAGTAAGCTCGCTTAATTTTTACTTCTTTTAGTTTTGTAAAAAACATTAAAATTGTCATTACAGTATAAGGTAATATAGAAATCACAATATATGCTTTTGCAAGTAAAAGCAAATTCTCTTGAGGGGATTTTGAGGGGGCTATCAATATAAATGCAAGCTGAAACAGACTACATAATAGTCCTAAGAAATCATTAACCGCCGATTTTTGTAATGCGTATAGTATTGAAGTGATAAGTTTTGAAAAGAACTGAAGTAATACACCTGTAAATATATATCGCGTAACTTGCAACAGAATATCCGATGATACCAAATCATTTGATATATTAAGAAAAGAGTTCCAATTAATAATAGACAATATTGGATATAAAATGATGATTGCTACAACAACGAGGCAGCCAATCATTAAATATGAGGACAAAATCAGTTGTCTTGTTCTTTCATTGTCGTTATCCGCAAAGCTTTTTACAAGGCAGTTCCGTAGACCATTTCCAATCCCTAAATCAAAATATATTAGCCATGTGATGATTGACAAAACTGTATACCATACACCAAGTACTGCTTGATTGCTAAAATATGAAATAAATACAGGCACGGTTAGTATTGATACTATAAAACTCATTCCTTTGATAACAAAAGCAAGTAATGAATTTTTAAGTACCAGTCTAGTATTAATGCTCATTTTGAAAAGCTTGTATTTTATATAAAACATTTTAATATGCGTTTTCTACATTAAGACCTATTTACATATATTTCGAATATCTCACTAACATTTTGTCCCTTTAGATATTCATCAGTGCGCTCCATTGCTT
>JAUNBT010000255.1:1644-4384 GCA_030526985.1 Lachnospiraceae bacterium
AAGTGTGTTGACAGTATAGTCACAAATCATGTTGTTTTCTTTCTTCCTTGGTAGCGCCTCTATTTTATGTTTTAGCACTTTTGCTATTGATTTTATTATGCTAATGATACTCCGTATGCTTTTAAAATATGGTTTGACATATTTCCAGTTATGTATATTTCTCCGTAATACAGTGGCATAAATTCTTCCATAGTCCATTTTCAAAATGAGATCATTTCGTTTCATTGCCCCTAAAGCTTTAATTGCCGACTCTGGCCAAATTGTTTCGCCCATCCAAATCTTTGGTATTCTTTTATCCCACTCTTTTTCAACGTTTGCAGACAATTGTTTCACATCTGAAATATTGCCATGATGTTTGCCACGCAAACCTAGTCCACCTGCACTGCTGTATGCTTTCCCATCAACTAAAAGTGGAGCACTGATATAATAATATACATCTAAACAAAGTGAAACAGCTACGGCATTTGCCATATCTGGGCTTGGGCCAGGGAAAAAATACCCTGATTTCTCTTTAACCACATTTAAGATTTTTCGTGAAACAATCCCATGATACACTCGTGGTAAACTAAAAATCGTTTGCATCCCATTTTGAAGTTCATCCTCCAATGCATCAATTCCCTTTCTTTTACATACTACGATATCTTGATCTTTATAGAAAAATGGAACTAATTTTGTATTATTGAATATAACGTCTGGCCAAATGTATGATGAACTATCAAACGCACAAGCTAAAACATTCAACTTTTTCATAGCTCTAACAAGATTAACCATTTCTTGAGTGATCGTGTCATCATCTCCAATATAACAAACATACTCACCTTTGGTTAGCTCTATTGCCATTTCACTATTCTGTGTTTGGGATAAATTTCCAGAGGTGTGGTTATACAATACATTGTTATATCTATAAGTAGACATAACACGTAAAACATCCGTCTCATTATCTGAATTATCTTGCACTACGATTTGTATATCATGATATTTCACTATTATTTTATTCAGCGATAACAAACACTCCTCCAAATAGGTTGCCCTGTTTTTTGTTGGTATCATTATACTCAAAAGATAATCGTATTTTTCATTATCCATAATGCACTACCACCCTTTCTCGAGATTATTATTCATCTCTGTTATTTAATTTTTTGTTGTGACCTTTTTAATACTGTTCCAGAAATAATCAGTGAGTAATAAAAAGCAATTCCTATGGGTGTAAATATATAAGAAACAAAAAACAAAATGTTATATATGATAACTAGACAACGATAAAAACCATTGGTGTGTTTATACAACATCAAGGAACTACATAGAATCAATGTTGTACCAACAATCCCAAACGCATATAAACATGCAACGAAGCTCGTCATATAGTACCCTGGATTAAGACTGCCCGTACCAAATATTTTTTGAAACAAATTTAGGTTTTTATATATCACGTACGACCACATTCGACCGTGAAATCCGCTTTCCAGTCCACCTGTTCCAAATATTCGGTTTATTGCAGTATGGGTAATTTCAAACTGTAAAGCCACAAAATATAACATAATCATTATTATTAGTACCATTAGTACGTGAGTACAAAACGATAAAAATCTGCTAGAAAAAATATTCTCTTTACTTTTATAAAAGAAGAACCAATATGTCCATGTGACAATACATAATAGTATTCCTATGCCTGAGGTTGTCAGTATGATACAAGTTGAGCAAAATAATGCTGTCTTATACTTTGGCTTTGGCACTACCGAATACGGAGGAAATAAAGCAGAAGCTACCCCTATAATGACATATTGGGCAAAATGTGATGGCTCTACAAAAAAAGAACTCCAACGCAGTATTTCGGCAACTGTTGATGTTGCCGCAATAAAAGAATCTGTCTCATATATAAAATCTTGGGGAATAACTTCTGTTATTTTACCACAAACATTATACATAACAACTTGAAATACGAGAAAAGCAGAGGCTAACAAAGAAAATTTCTCAATAATATTTCTAGCTATTTCTACGGAGAATGTTTTTCGCAAGCCCAGAGAAAGAGAAAGTATACACATTGCAATCAAATATGTACTTGCAATTAATGGAATTACTTCATTATTTGTAACGTACAAAAAGATACTATATGCACCTATATATATTAAACATGTAAACATCGAAATTAGTGGAATAACAGAAATTATACAAGTATATAAAAAATTTATGGACTTGGCTTGTTGATGACTCATTCTTTCCCCAACCTTTATTAACTTATAAATGTTAAGTAAATATAGCGGCTAATATTTAAAAATATGTTTTATGAATCTGATGCTAGATGCACTGTGTTCTTCGACAAGCTTTTCTAATAAAAATAGATATGTAACTACTTTATAATTTTTATTTTTAATAAAATAAAGAAATACGTCGCTTATTTTATCTACACTCGCCATTTTGCAAACAGCATCTTGTACACACTCTTCATTGCATAAGCTTGATATAATATCAAAAGCTTTTTTAAATTCATCATTATCTTTACGGCGTAAATAGTCACGAATCGTAGATCTAAGGCAGCGCCACATAAATTTCTCAATATGAGCGTTATATTTATCATATATATTAATAACTTTACAGGTATTAATATATTTTATATATCCTTTTTTTTCAATTTCCCATCTATTATCTAGCGGTTTATGCGAGAGTGACTCTGAATTGTGGCAATAGTGATAATCTGTTGTACATATACATGAAACATGCGCACAAGAACGCAAGACATCCA
>JAUNBT010000256.1 GCA_030526985.1 Lachnospiraceae bacterium
AGCACAACGGAAAGTACAACGGCAGCAGGTCAGGTGGAAACAATCTCAAGTCTGAAAGACTGGGGACTTGCAGCACCAGAAACAGGGGGAACACCAGTCACTACAGTGAGTGGAAGTGGTTTTTCAGGTACGATAACATGGAATACCAAGGATACCATATTCCAGACGGATACAGCTTATACAGCAAATGTGACGCTGACAGCTGGAGCAGGATATACTTTCTCGGACAGTCTGGCTGTGACAGTAGAAAATGGTACGGTTTCTAATCTTTCAGTGAGTGGAAGTGGAGAAGGAAATACAGTGACATTTACCGTTACTTTTGAAAAAACAACAGCAGAATCCGGTAGTACGGCAGCAACATCCGAAAAAACGGCAGGTTCCGGAATAGCTTCTGCAGGTGGAAGTGTTTCTGGATCTATATCCGGCTCTTCAAGTACAGGCAGCTTAAGCAGTTCATCTTCATCCTCTTCTAGCAGTACAGAAGAAACGAATACAGAACTTACGACAGCATTTAGTGTGGCATCAGGGGAAGATATGACGCTGACGGTCAATGTGGATGAGCTTGATATTTTATCGGTTTCCACAGGACAGAAGGTGGAACTGACATTAGATGCGGTGGAAGATCAGGAATATGAGGGCGAAATCACCAATATTGATAAAAATGGAACTTCCAGCGGTGGAGTGACGAAATATGAAGTGGAAATTACAGTGGCCAAAGATGAATCTATGATGTCAGGAATGAATGCTTCTGCAACGATTATTATTGATGAACAATCTGATGTTCTTTTAATTCCGGCGATGGCAGTGCAGGAGGAAGGAAATACTTCTTATGTTTACACCGAGCAGGATGAAAGCTCAGGTGAATTGTCTGGAAAGGTAACAGTTGAGACTGGTTCGACAGATGGCACGAATATTGAGATTACAAGCGGTCTTTCGGAAGGCGATACGGTATATTATCAGATGACAGCCATATCTTCTGATTCTGATTCGGAGGAAAGTGACATGATGAATCAAAAGATGGGCGGAGGAATGCCTGATGGCGGCGCTGGAAATATGGGTGGTGGTACGCCTCCAACCGGTATGGGAGGTGGCAATTAATGATCAAACTAAAGGATGTATGTAAGATCTATCATATGGGTGATGAAGTAATCCACGCTTTAGATCATGCTAATCTTCATGTGAGAAAAGGAGAATTTGTCAGTATTATTGGACCTTCCGGAAGTGGGAAATCGACGATGATGAATATAATAGGCTGTCTTGATACTGCAGATGAGGGGGAGTATCTTTTAGATAGCCAGCCGATTAAGGATTATACAGAAAAAGATCTGGCACGGATACGGAACAAAAAAATTGGATTTGTTTTTCAAAACTTTAATCTACTTTCAAAAATGACAGCGGCTGAAAATGTTGAACTCCCATTAATCTATCAGAGGGTACCGGCTGCTAAAAGAAAGGAAATGGTAGAAGAGGCTTTAGAACAGGTACAGCTTTATGAAAGGCGAAATCATAAACCAACAGAGTTATCTGGAGGACAGCAACAAAGAGTAGCCATCGCAAGAGCACTGGCTACCCATCCCTCGCTTTTTTTGGCGGATGAACCGACTGGAGCGTTAGATTCCAGGACGAGTGAAGAGATTATGGAATTGTTTCATGAACTACATGAACGGGGAAATACAATTGTAGTGATTACCCATAATGAGGAGGTAGCAGAGCAGGCAGAGAGAAAAGTTAGAATTAAGGATGGAAAAGTCAGCGAGGTGGATTTAGTATGGTAATACAGTCACTAAAAATGGCATGGAGTGCGATTGCAGGAAATAAAATGAGATCTTTTCTCACTATGCTTGGAATCATTATCGGTGTTACTTCACTTGTTGTTCTCGTATCTATTGTAAATGGTGCAACAGGTTCTGTTACCGACAGCATTTCCAGTCTGGGTACATCGCTTTTAACGGTTTCCATTGAGGATGATAAAGAAAATCCTTTGAGTTGGAGAGAAGTACTTGAATATGCAGATGAAGAATTATTTGGGGAAGTAGCCCCTGTTGCGACAGGAAGCGCAACGGTGAGGATTGACTCTGACAGTGATTCAGTCAGTCTTTATGGCACCACACCCGGTTATGAGACGATACAGGGTTTGGAGCTTGGAAGCGGACGTTTCCTGAAAAAAGCAGATGTCGAGAGTCACACTTATGTGGCCGTTATCAATGCATATGCAGCGGAAACACTATTTTCCCATCAAAATCCGATAGGGCAGACGATTTCTTTAGATGGCAGAAAATTTCAAGTGATTGGAGTGCTGGCGGAAGAAGAAAGCAGTTCATCTGGTTTTAATACAGAAAGAATGGAAGCGTATATTCCTTATACAACACTGATGCGCTTTTCTAACAGTGTAAAGGATGTAACCAGTTTTTATGTATCTCCGGCAAGCGATGAACAGATGGATGCTGCTGAGACCCGCCTTACCACAATGATGCTGGAACGTTTTGGAAATGATGAAGATGCGTTCAGTATCCAGAATAGTTCAGAAATGCTTGAGGCAATGGAGAGTGTAACGCAGACTATGTCATTGATGCTTGGAGGCATTGCAGGAATTTCATTGGTAGTTGGGGGAATAGGTATTATGAATATTATGCTTGTTTCCGTAACGGAGAGAACAAGAGAAATTGGAATTAGAAAAGCGATTGGAGCAGATTATAAGAGTATAATGATTCAGTTTTTGATTGAAGCACTTGTAATTAGTCTGATGGGATGTGCCATAGGAATATTTTTATCGTGGCTCATCATATTCATCGCCGGAAAAGTTGTAACGGATATGACATTTACTTTATCTATAGGTGTTGTGTGGATTGCAGTTGGTTTTTCTGCGTTGATTGGAGTTGGATTTGGAATCTATCCGGCTGATAAAGCGGCAAAGAAAAAACCGATTGAAGCCCTTCGGTATTCGTAAAAATTGAGATAAAAAAGGAACGTTTTTCCAGACTGGTAAAACAGTGGGAAGACGTTCCTTTTTCATGACTTTTATATATTTTTATATGAATTGTTTATCAAATTCCGGATTAAAATAATAAAAGTTTTTACTGTCGAGGATTTCTTTTGTCTGTTCTAAAGCTTCTCCAAATCTCTGAAAATGGACGATTTCTCTGGAACGTAAAAATTTCAGTGGTTCACGGACATCCGGCTCTTTGATTACTCTCAACAGATTGTCGTAAACAGTACGGGCTTTTTGTTCCGCAGCAAGGTCTTCTGTCAGGTCAGCAATGGCGTCTCCCTTTGACTGGAATTCCAAAGAAGTAAAGGGAACTCCGGCAGCAGCTTGAGGCCAGAGAGCGGTTGTGTGGTCAATATAATAGGCATCAAATCCTGCAGTTTGTACTTCCTCGGGGGAAAGGTTTTTGGTTAGCTGATATACCATGGCGCAGATAATCTCCATGTGGGCTAATTCTTCTGTGCCGATGTCGGTAAGAAGTCCGCCCACGGTTTTTACAGGCATAGTATATCGCTGGGAAAGATAGCGGAGTGAGGCGGACAATTCCCCATCTGGACCTCCGTATTGGCTGATAATCAGTTGGGCAGTTTTTGGACAGGTTTTTTTGATATTAACTGGATATTGCAGTCTTTTTTCGTAGAGCCACATACTTAATTACCTCCTTTCCAGGCAGCTGGCGCATTTTTCCTGTCTTCTATTTTCTCGATATGTCCACAGCAGACAGGAGAGCCGTCGAAAGACAAATCTTTAAGAAGCTGGCTGCGCGTAAGGCCATATTTTTTATAAAGGTCAAATGCCTGATTATCATCTGGATGAGTATCAAGATACAGATTAAGATCGTCAAGTACAAAGCTGACCTCGGTTAATTGTTTCATTTTTTCCTGTACTTTGGGACAGCAGCCGGGATAGGCCGAAGAAGCAGGAGCTTCTTCCATTAGTTCAGATGAGGCAGCAAAAAATGGATAAAACAGGTTTGGAAAAACAGTGCCGTGAACTAATGCTTTGTCCGGTGTGTAAGGATTTTTCAGTGACTGCATTGGAATAGAGGCAATTGCAAGATGATTTTCCTTCAATGGTAACACTCCTTTTTCATTTTTTTCTGAACTTAATCAGATAGAATTAGTGTGGGTGAAAATCTAAAAATTATTAGGGCAAAATATATCCAGAAAAATCAATATACAAATATGTATTAATTTTCTAAAAAAATATAAATTAGTAATATATAAAAAGACTTTACATTTTAGCAATGGTTGTGTATAATATAATCCATAAAAAACAGAGAAAAAGGGAGGTGGAATTAAGATGACAATGGATGAAAAGTTGGATTTGTTGATAACAAAGAGTTCAAAGATGGAAAGTGATATC
>JAUNBT010000257.1 GCA_030526985.1 Lachnospiraceae bacterium
TAGGAGGGAAATCTGATTAGATTTCCCGACCTCTCACACCACTTATCCCGACTTTTTAGTTATTCCGAAATAATCCTCTAAAGATCATATTTCTATAAGATTAACAGCAAAAAGTCGGGATAATCATGTATTCTAATGGTGAAACTATTGTTTATTTTATCATTGGAGGTGCATATGGCTATACGTCTATCAGAACTAATTGTTCAAGCGGTGAAATGCCTTGAAAAACTAGGATATTCTTCAGAAACTATAAAAGTTTACCGCTACTCTGCATTTGCTCCGCTGGAAAGGCAAATTGGTCGCTATGAATATGTCGATTCAAATTTAATCCAGCTACAAGAAATATTTTTTCTTGAGCAGTACGAAAACGGTGTGATTTCCAGGCATACATTTAACTGGAGAATTCGTGGAATCCGCATGATTGAGGAAGTATATGACACAGGAGATTTTATATGGAAGGTTTTTAGTAAAAAAACAAAGGAAGAACTTTCCGAACCATTCAAATCTATCCTTGCTTCATTCATACTGTCTCAGAAATGCAGCATAAAACGCAGGGATTGCATCAATTCTATTTGTCAGAGATTCCTATGTTCAGTTGTCCGCAATGGTGTTACAGATATCAGCGACATCCTGCCTGAGCAAGTGCAAAAATTTATGACCAGTATCTCAAAATCAAGGTCAAAAAGTATGGATGATGTGATTTATGCATTGAAGTCTTTCTTTCGTTATCTTTGTGAAAATGGCTTGTATCATGAAAATTTCTGGATGCTCCTTGCCTCGCCGCGTTGCAGGGATCATCATGTCCGCGAATGTGTGACACCGAAAGAGTCATCGCAATTACTTGAAGAGATAAATAGACTAACAGAAGAGGGAAAGCGTGATTTCGCAGTGATGTCACTGGCTATTGTCAGCGGCCTGCGCGCTAGTGATATAGCTTCGCTGAAACTGGAGGATATTGATTGGCTAAGGAATGAAATCAGGCTTATCCAAGGAAAGACTTTCGAACCGATTATTCTTCCTGTACCTAAACCAGTGCTGCAGTCTATTGCTGACTACATACTGAACGGCAGGCCACAGACAGAATCAAGAAATATCTTTATCCGTCATCAGGCGCCATTTGTAGAATATCATGATGGGGTATCTATCGCATGTATTTTTCGCAAATATCAGAAAAAAGCTGGTATTACGCATAACGATGGTGACGGAAAGACCTTGCATGGGCTTAGACGCGGATTGGGGACAGAGATGACAGCATGCGGAGTTCCGGTTGATACAGTAGCGCAAGTTTTAGGACATAGGGGAATAAAAGCTACAAAACAGTATATCTCTGCTGATATGAGAGGAATGCAGCTATGTGTTCTTGGCTTTGATTCGTTGGGAGGTGACAATAATGAACCTTTCTGAATACATTCATGGGATGCTCGGATACAAAGAAAGTCTAGGCTTTTCAAAAAGAACTTATGAAAGCTTTTTAAAGGATTTTCAGGAATATTTTTCACAAGCTGGGTATGACGAATTCACGGCAGACACAGTCCTTCCCTGGTGCGAAAAAAGAAACACCGAAACACCAGAAGGCTTCCGCCGGAGAATCACACCATTACGTGAACTGTCGAAATACCTGTATGCAATGGGATACGCAGCATATATTGTTCCTACCAGCATTTTCCCCATCGCACACAGAGAAGCTCCGTATATTTTCACTGACAGAGAACTTAGTAGCCTGTTTTCTGAAAGTGATAAGGAGCCTTTTTGTAAAGCCAGCCCATGTAGACACCTGATTATCCCTGTTATTTACAGGCTTATCTATTTTTGTGGTCTTCGTCCAAACGAGGGTAGGGAGTTGAAACGTTCAGATTTCTGCTATGAGTCAAGAACTTTGTATATAAGAAAAAATAAATCTCACCGTGAGCGTCGGATACCAGTTTCTAATGATGTAGCAGATTTGTGTCATAATTACTTGGAAATAAGCACAAAACTGTTTCCTGATACCGAATACATGTTTCCTTCGCCGTCAGGCGAACAGTATAAAAAACGTTGGCTTGCGGACACATTCCGACGTTTATGGGATGCTTCAAATCCGGGACATTATGCGAAGGTGCGTGTTTATCTTCTGCGTCATAGATATGCAACAGCCGTATTTACAAAGTGGTTTAATGAAGGAGTTGACCTTAATACACGACTTCCTTACCTAAGTGCATATATGGGGCATACTGGGTTCGAAGATACTGCGTATTATATACATTTGCTGCCTGAAAAACTTCTTTCTTCCACTCGAATAAACTGGGACAAATTTAATGCCATGATACCGGAGGTGGATGATGAAGGATAATGCACTTTTCTTTTACCAAACAACAAGGGATTTTCTCACGGTCTATCTCATCAAGCAGCGAGGAGTAAGTCCAAACACCGTAAAATCATATAGGGAAGCACTGAACCTGCTGATTGAATATGTCCGGGAGACCAAGAATAGCCCTTTAAAAGATATCAGTTTCCAATGTATTTCCAGAGAGCTGATAGAATCTTTTCTCCAGTGGTTGGAAACAGAAAGAAAATGTACTATCAGCACAAGAAATCAGCGAATGAGCGCAATGAAATCATTCCTAAAATATGCAGCCGAAAAGGATAAACTCCTGATGGCATTGTATCTAGATGTAAATGGCATTCCTAAAAAGAAGGATACAAAGGTACATACAATAGATTTTTTTAGTGAAGCTGCATTGGAGGTCATTCTTGCACAACCAGATAAAAGAAAAAGAAACGGTCAAAGAGATTTATTCTTCTTGATTCTAATGTATGATACGGGTGCAAGGGCGCAGGAAATGCTTGATTTAAAAGTCTGTGACATATGTATGGACAGAAATAATCCTTACATTGTCATAACAGGAAAAGGTTCTAAAACAAGACATGTGCCCATCATGCAAAAAACTTGCCGCCATTTTGAATCATACAGACATAGATTCCATCCAACGGAAAAAGCGGATGAGTATCTGTTTTATATAGACCGTAAGGGCAACAGAACAAAAATGTCAATTGATAATGTCGAAAAATTTGTTGCACGCTATGGAGAAAAGGCGCATTCTGAATCCCAGGAAGTGCCGGAACATTTATACCCTCATATGTTGCGTCATTCTCGCTCCATGCATCTTTATAGAAACGGAATGCCATTGCCACTTGTGGCAGAATGGCTTGGGCATGCAAAGATGGAAACAACAAGACGATTTTACGCTAATGCGGATACCTCAATGAAAAAAGAAGCCATTGACAAAGCAACATCTGATATAAATCCATTGTATTCAAATAAATATGATATTGAATGGGAAGATGATGATGAACTTTTGAAGCAGCTCTACTGCTTGAAATAGAAAAAGATTATCCCGACTTTTTGTATTGGTTTCCTCATAAATAAACTATTTGGTTTGACTATTTCGGAATAACTAAAAAGTCGGGATAAGTGGTGTTATTACGAATTCAGGATAACACCACCGTGCGTACCGTTCGGTACACGGCGGTTCAACCAACTTAACAAGCAACACACCTATTGGTGTAGTAATCTAACATTGAGACTAGTCCAAATCGGGTTAGTCTTTCTTTTGTTACCGCCATATTCATTGCACCTCCCTGACACACATATGCTATATGTGCCCCATAATAAGCGGTGGACCATGCAAATTTGCGGCTAATTCCAAGCTTTATCAAGTTCTTCGCTCTATTTTGTGGGGTTTTCCAATGTTTCCAAATACACATACGCAATCTATATCGAATGTTACTATCCAGTTTTGCACAGAGAGTTTTCATACTTCCGATTTTAAAGTAATTTATCCACCCTCTGATTAACTCATTGAGTTTCTTTACTTTGTAATCATTTCCAACTCCCCAACTTCTACAAGTTAGCTGTTTCATTCTTGCTTTGAACTTTGCTACGGATTTCGTATGTGGTTTTGCCTTAAACTGATGGGCCTTACTATCAAAATAAAATCCAAATCCAAGATATTTCAGTCCGCTTGGTCTGTCCACCTTGCTCTTTGTCATATTTACTTTGAGCCCTAGTTTCTCCTCAATAAACTTCGAGAGATTTCTCATCACTCGCTTTGCCGACATCTCGCTACCGACCATGATAATACAGTCGTCTGCATATCTGACAAAGTCCAATCCCCTTTGCTCCATTTCCTTATCGAGTTCGTTTAGCATGATGTTTGCAAGAAGTGGTGAGAGGTTTCCACCTTGTGGTGTACCTATCACCGATTCCCTGTATTCATCGTCCACCATAATTCCGCTAGCCAAGAACTTTCTGATAATAGAGACAACATCTCCATCTTTAATTGTTCTTCCTATA
>JAUNBT010000258.1 GCA_030526985.1 Lachnospiraceae bacterium
GGAATTTCTAAAAACGAAAAGGAAAGAGGGAGAAAAGAAGATGAAACAGAAGGAAAAGGCAGGCTTTTTTGCCAACATAGTAAAAGATGTTTTATCAGGAAGTCTCTGGGCCTTTTTGTTGGGCTTTTATGGCTATATTTTTGTGAGTTATCGTGAAATCAATGCCTTTGGTGCAAGCTATGATTTGACAGTGATACTGCTGATTGCCCTTCTTGCCTGTTATGCGGTGGCAACGATTTTTGGAATTCGCAAAAAGAAGACACCGGGTGAGGAGCTTTACATTCTCGGAATGGGAATTTTTTTGATGAACTTAGGTCTTGCCATGGATGTACAGGGCAGCATTACGATGCTTTATCTCGTAAGTGGATGTGTGTCAGTGGTATTTAAGCTGATTGATGTATGTCTCCTTGGAAGACGGTCCCGATAAAAGATCTTAAAAAGGAAATGTTGACAGTATGAAAATTGAGTTAAAAGAACTGGAAGAAAAAATCAGGGCATTGCAAAAAAATCGGAATAGTTTTGCCGAATTTTTAGAAACGAAGATGGATGAATTTGATTACAGCAATACTACCCTGGCAAAAAAAGTATTTCATCAGGTGGAGGATAAAGAGACCCATGAGATAAAATATGTCCCTGTTACCAGACAGGCCATTGCATCCTGGCTTAAGGGTACCATGCCGGGAAGCAGGGAAGTCTATATCAGTCTTGGCATGGCATTTTCCATGCCTTTAAGACAGATTAATCATGAGATTTTGGAAGTCTATATGGGAACCGGACTGTATTGTAAAAATGTTGACGATGCAGTCTGGATTGCTGTGATTAATCGATTGTTTCCCCTTTTTGAGATCGATCAGATCCGGGAGCAGATTGAAGAAATGGTATACGGTGAACCACCAATGGAACAGGAAGCACCTGTTAAAAGAGTTCTTACGACGGATCTATGGCGGGATTTGGAGGCGGCTGCTACAAAAGAGGAATTTTTTGAAGTCATCCGTTTGAATCGGGATGAATTTCGGGACGGGGCAAAACAGTTTGGACAGTGCCTTTCTCTTGTGATTGAGGAAGAGTACGGATATTTTGAGAAAAGCACAGAGTTTTTAGGTGATATTGGATGTTTGCACTGTGAAGCACAATTTTCCAAAATCCGGGCAGGTAAGGCAATTGTAACACGGGAGTGGCTGCTCCGTTTTCTATTATCTTTACAGCCTTCTTATGAATCGATTGATAAACTTTTAAAGAAAGCCCAGATGGAACCGTTAGGTATTACTCCGGTGGAGATTGTAATTGAGGAAGTGGCGAGAAAGAAAAGCGACAGTCTTGCCAATAGCCAGGAAATCTGGAGTGCGATTGAACAATTATGCGCTAAGCTGGAAGAGACAGGAATTCCAATGGATGATGAGCTGTGCAGAAAATATGACAGTGTCTTTAGCCTGCCGGAAAAACAGCGGCTTTTTTTTGCAGCTTTAGTTGGGAAAAAAATAATGGAATGCGAGAAAAAGAAAGATTATGGATATGTGGACGAAGAATACTGCCGCCACCAGCTAGTCGACCGGATTTTATTTGAAGAACTGAACCGGTTTAAGAAAAACAGTACATTAAAGACCTTTGCCAATCACCTCGATCAAAAAGAAAAGAAAGAGATTGAGAAAATGCTTGGACAGGTCCGGTTAGAATATCTGCTTCCGGACAGCATAAA
Organism: Lachnospiraceae bacterium; assembly: GCA_030526985.1. Taxonomy (GTDB): domain Bacteria; phylum Bacillota; class Clostridia; order Lachnospirales; family Lachnospiraceae; genus SIG292. Next base: position 1,697 of record JAUNBT010000258.1, read on the forward strand.
AAAGGATCTCTATCATTTAGAACGTTTTTCGGAGTACTGTTATATGAGACAGCCCAAAAGGCGTTCCAATGATTATTACATGAATGATATTTATTTTTACAGTGCACTTTTGTATTCTATTTTTACCGGAAGATGCTTTGTCAAGGATTTTGATGAAGATGGAGAAAAAGAAGTAAGAAAGGCTTTAAAGGATGCAGCTTATGCAGACTGGCTGATTGATGTATTTTATCGCAATCTCGGTTCGGATATTCTTCCCGCCAAAATGATAATAATGAAAGACATTGTAATTACGCTTTTAGAATATGCGTAAAAGTCTATAAACCTCCGATTTGAAACGGAGGTTTTTTTTGTGTTATGATACGGACATGGTAACAGGGTCGAAGGGCCATATCACTTTATTTGAAGAAAAATGAGAGGGAGGAATAGAAAATGAATTTTTTATCACAGCTAGGTATTCTTGCAGTCATTTTAATTATATTGGTGATTCTTATTAAATCCAATCAGACTTTAGAAAAGATCTACATGGAAGAAGAGAAAAGGGAGCAGGAACCAAAAGAAGATTCTTCACTGCCTGAATTTGAAATTCCAAAACTGGATGTATCTAAGATCACCATGCCAAAACTTTTTGGGAAAAAGAAGAAAAAGGACGTGGAACAGGAACAGATCAATTCACAGTCAAATCATTTACAGCCAAACCATTCATTTGCAAAGGAGAGTGGGGAGTCGTCGAAAGTAAGCCGCTCCCAGCCGACGATGCCGATGGAGAAGGAAAATGGAATTATGATTGAAGTACTCGATGAGAGAGGCCGGGCAAAGGAAACAATCAAAGTATCTGCATTTCCATACACAATTGGAAGAAACGAGGAAAATGATCTGGTTTTAGATGATTTAAGCGTAAGCAGCTTCCATGCACAGTTAGAAGAAGAGGGCGATTGGATTGTATTAAAAGATAGTGGTTCTTTGAATAAGCTGATGGTCAATGGAAAACAGGAAGTACAAGTGCCTGTAAGCGGAGAAGTGGAGGTTGGATTCGGCAATACGACCCTTCGATTTTTGAAGGAAGTAAGGCGTTCTAATCCGACTCAGTACTATGCAGGCACATCACTGATGGAGGAGTGGCGCTGATATGTTCGAACAATTATACAAAGGATGTTATAAATTAGGATGGAATATCAAGCAGCTGTTTCTGGATGCAAAACGAAGTTTTGTGTTCTATATTGTAGCACTGCAGTTAGCGTCTATTTTAATTGTATCAGGAAAGGGAGCCGGTCAGATTTATCTCGATATGTTTTTAATTCTGTTGGGAATCACTCTTGTGACCTATTTTCTGGTAAAAGTGCAGCATGGAAATATGAAAATAGCCGTCTACACCATTGTACTCCTAACGATTGGCACTATGCTTCAATCTATCTTCCGGGAGGAGGCTGTGCTTGCAGATCCGGAAGCGTGGACGTTAAAAAATCCGGCAGCCACGCTGCAGATTCAATATTTAATTGCTATGGCGGGAGCAATTGCAGCAGGATTCTTTTATAAGAAAGGAAAATTTCTGGCAAAGCCCAAAGTGATCAAAGTCATGTTTGGTGTTTCCATCGGCATTTATCTGGTGACCCTTATTCTCGCACAGGCAGTTGGAAATGTAAAAAACTGGCTCGTCATCGGTGGTTTTTCCATTCAGACTTCTGAAATCAATAAGCTGCTTTATTTATTCATTATGGCAGGTATTTTGGGAGGTGTGAAAAATCCATCGAAGAAGCGGGTTGGATTTGCTTTCTTTGTCACAATAACGAACTTGCTGTTTTTAACACTGCAGAGTGAGTTTGGCACCATGCTATTGATACTTCTTGTTTTTCCGGTTTACTTACTGTTATTTGTACCGGATGTAAGGGTAGTGTTAGTGACAGTAGCAGGATTTATCGGAGCAGGAATTGGAGCTGCCTTTGTTGGAAACTTTATAAAAGCACAGGCGGCTGCTCATCAGGCCTTTGGACAGCTTGGTTTTATTCAGTTGTTTTTAAGTAATTATAATAAAATCGCAAATCGATTTATATATTGGCTGAATCCGGAGAAGGATCCCTTAGGGCTTGGATACCAAATGCTTCAGGCGAAGAATGCGATTATCCTTGGCGGTTTGTTTGGAACGAATTCAGTGACGAATCTCCCGGTAAAAACAAGTGATATGGTTTTTCCAGCACTGATTGAGCGATGTGGGATTATTATAGCAGTGTTAGTCTTAATCGTTATTATAATGCTTTGGTTGGAGGGTATCCGGGTCTTTATCCGAAAAAAAGACCGGTATCATCAGGCAGTGTGTGCCGGTATCGTCTTTATGCTTTTTTATCAGGCCCTGATTATTGTAGCTGGAAGCTGCGGTATGTGTCCGCTTACCGGTATTACACTTCCCTTCATATCAAGTGGAGGAAGTTCTCTTTTAGTCAGTGCAGTTATGATAGCAATTATAATTACCATTTCCGGAAATGTGGAATGGGAAGGAGAAATGGATCATGAAGAAATGGAATTGGAATTTAAGTTTTTTACGAAGGACACAGATCATCCAAAGCATTTCGCTTCTGTGTGTCATCGCTATGGTGCTGTCCTTAATCAGAATCTCCGCAGTCTTACCGGGC
>JAUNBT010000259.1 GCA_030526985.1 Lachnospiraceae bacterium
CAATTAAGGAGGATTATGGATATACAGAGGAAATAGCGAAGAAATTTCATAACGATATGCAGATTTTTACTTATGGAATCGCAATGCAGGCAAATACTGGTTATTATGATTATCCGGATGAAGAAATTAATGAGTTACTCCATAGAGAATTTATGGCACTGACCGGAATATATGGTCCACCACCAAAGTATGTAAATCAGAAAAAGAAAAAATAAAAAAGCTAAAGCAGAGGTCATTTAAATAGTTACAATTTATTTATAAAATGAGGGGAGAGATTTTATGTGTAAAGAACTAATACAGGCAACAAAGAAGGATTATGAGTCAATTCTTGAAGCTTATGATCAAATTATAGAAGGTACACCGGACATGGATAAATTTGCCCGTTGGAAGAAGGGACTGCATCCGAACGAGGAAAGCATACAGGAATATATCGAACAAGGTGCAATGTATCTGTTAAAGTGTGAAGAAAAAATTGCAGGAACTATGGCGGTTACTATGTCGCAGGGAGAAGATTATCAAGAAATTGAATGGAAAATTGTGGCAAGCGACGAAGAGGTGTCGGTGATTCATTTGCTTGGTGTGAATCCGGCATTTCAAAAAAAGGGTATTGGTGGAAAATTAGTTGACGCAGCGATTCAGTTAGCCAGAGAGAATCATAAAAAGGCAGTCCGCCTGGATGCACTGGATTCTAATGCACCGGCAAAGCAAATGTATTTACAGAAGGGGTTTGTTTTTTGCGGTAAAAAGAAACTGTATGCAGATAATACGGGATGGATAGATTTTTGCTTTTTTGAAAAGGAGTGTATAAATGGATGAAGTGAACAAAACACTTTACATACCGCTTTACGGCAAGGCAATTGTCAGCAAACAAAAAATCATTTTGAATGATCCAATGGCAGAAGAAATATGGAATGCAGAACAGTTTCCTATAAAGGGAAAATCCAAATCCAAGTGGCTGTGCTATAATATGGCGATGCGAGCCAAAGTGTTTGATGACTGGACCAGCTCAATGTTGAATGAGCATAAACAGGCATTGGTTTTGCATATCGGTTGTGGACTTGATAGTAGATGTCTCAGAGTAAACGCGCCGGAAAGAAATTGGATAGACTGTGATTTCCCAGCTGTCATTTTTGCAAGAAGAAGGTATTATAAGGAAACAGATTATTATTCTATGAGATGCTTTGACGCCACTAATCAAGACGATTTGTTATCCTTGCCGGATGCACCCTGTGCCATTGTGGTATTAGAAGGTGTCAGCATGTATTTATCAAACGAACAGCTGAGGGATATGTTTCGTATACTAAAACATAAGTACAAAAAAATTTTAGCCTTGATGGATGTTTACACAGAATTTGGTGCAAAAGCTTCTAAGTATAAAAATCCTATTAATGATGTGGGCATTACCAAACTCTACGGTGTTGATGACATTGATCAGCTTCTCAGAACAACCGGGTGTCGCTGTGTGATGGAACACACCTTCACGCCACAGTATCTTGTCAATGAGCTCAAACTATTTGATAAAACCATTTTTAAGATGCTCTTTACCGGAAAGCTATATCGGAAAATATATAGGTTGTATGAGGTTAGGTCAGAATAAACGATATTGATAAAGCATGATTTGCAGACAGGAGAAGTAGAATATATGGAACAGAAAGAAAAAGGGGACATTAACTTGTACAAACGAAAGGAAGGTTATGAACTTAAACGAAGAATTATACAGTATGATATTTAAAAGAAAATCATTTCATCTGTTTCGTGATATTGGAAATGACACTATTACGGGGAATGATATTGCGGAAATAAAAGATGTTTATCAATCATTGATTCCGTTGTATCCGGATATAAAAACGGCAATTAAAATCGTCCCGGCAAATGAAACAAATTGTAAGCGTGGACAACAATTCTGTATTTTACTATACAGCGAAAAGAAAGAGAATTATTTGCAGAATATTGGATATCTGGGTGAACAATTGGATTTATATCTTGTCTCAAAAAATATCGGTACACTTTGGTATGGAATTGGAAAAACAGAGGAATCTTCTTATGATGGTCTTGAGTTTGTGATTATGATTGCCATATCAAAAGTTGAAGATGAGAAGAAATTTCGCAAAGACATGTTTAAGAGCAAACGTAAATCTATGGATGAAATGTGGATTGGAAAATCAATTGAGGGAGTAAGCGACATTGTAAGATTTGCGCCTAGTGCCTGCAATACACAGCCGTGGATTGTAGAACATACGGATAGTATCTTAGAGGTTTATAGATATAAAAAGCCGGGAAAAAGAGGAATCATGCCAGCAGATAAGGTATCCTATTATAATCAGATTGATATGGGAATATTCTTATGCTTCTTAGATTTATGTTTACAAAATGAAAAAATCAGCTATGAGGTAGAGTTGTTTAAAGATAATGGATTAGATGAAGAAAAAACGTTAAATGCAGTATACAGACTGAACTGATTAATTTGAATTTGTATGGAGGTGTCAGCATAGATGAAAAGGTATATTGCATTTTTGCGAGGTATCAATATAAGCGGTAAAAACAAAGTGCCAATGGCAGAATTAAAACGGGGTTTTGAAAGACTGGATTATACAGATGTCAAAACCTATTTGAATAGTGGAAATGTGGCTTTTTCAAGTGATGAAGTCGATCTAATCAAGACTATAAGCAGGATTGAGGAAATGATTAAAAATCAGTTCTGTTTAGATATTCCAGTTTTTGTCATATCAAAGGAAGAAATTGAGGATATTTTATATCATGCGCCCGATTGGTGGGGAGGTGAAAGTAGGGAGATTTATGACAATCTAATTTTCATCATGCCGCCTGTTACATTCAAAGATGTATATAACGAAATCGGAGAGCCTAAAGAGGGATTGGAAAAGATAGAGAAGTACAAAGAAAGTGTATTCTGGTCTTTCAAGCGGAAAGAGTATCAAAAAACCAACTGGTGGTCTAAAACTGCAAGTGCAAATATTGCCAGTAAATTGACGATTAGAACGGCAAATACAGTTAGAAAAATAGTCAGTATGTAAATTACAATGATAAATGCAATTGTACATGAAAGAGAATCGGGAGAAAATGGAGGTACAGAATGAAAATAGTAATGATACATGGGCAAAACCATAGGGGAAGTACTTATCATATGGGGAAAATTCTTGCTTCTAAACTTGCAGAGGATAAAGATGTTGTTGAGTTTTTTTTACCAAGAGATTTACCTCATTTTTGTCTAGGCTGTTATTCCTGCATTGAGGATGAAACAAAATGTCCGTATTGGAATGAGAAGGTGAAGATTCTTGATGCCATGGAGAAGGCAGATTTGTTTATTTTTACTTCACCGAATTATTGTATGGCACCATCAGGAGCAATGAAATCATTTTTAGATTTAATGTTTGACAATTGGATGGTTCATCGACCGAAAAAGTGGATGTTTGAAAAGCGTGCGATTGTTCTCTCTGCCTCGGCAGGTGCATCTTGTAAAAAGACTGTCGGAACAATAAAAGACTCACTGTTTTACTGGGGGGTACCATACATAAAAACTTATAGTCTTGCAGTACAGGCGATGAACTGGCAGATGGTAAATCCTGAAATAAAGGATAAAATTGAGAATAAATTATCCCGTCTGGCAGCACATATGAATTGCCAGAAGCAACCAAGGGTAGGGATTAAAACTCGATTTATATTTTTTGTTATGAAGAAGATGCATGCCGCAAGCTGGGATGCTTCTCCAACAGAAAAATTGTATTGGGAGTCACAAGGCTGGCTTGGAAAAGAAAGACCATGGAAAAATTGATTCAGCTGAACATACATAATAGCACCTTATTGACAAAGAGACAGAATATGCATATAATATAAATGGATTTATAATAAACTTATTTATTGTAACTAAATTTGCATTGGAGGTAAGAATATGCCGAGCAATCCGAAATTTCAAAAAGACACAATTCTAAGTACAGCTTTGGATATATTAAAGCGAGACGGGTATGGAGCAATCAATATCAAAGTAATAGCAAAAGAGCTTAATTGCTCTACCCAACCGATTTCGTGGCAATTCGGTGGGATGGATGGTTTTCGTACTGAGCTGGCTGAATTTGTCATGCAATATGCACAGGGGAAACTGCAGAGAAAAGGTGATAATTTGGCAGAAACCTTCTATAAAAACGGCGAGGCGTGCATTGACCTTGCAATTGACGAACCAAATGTCTTTCGCTTTGTCTACATGGGAGGAAGTGACCTGAAGGTAGACGGCGGAGTAGAAGTGTTTTTGTATAACGGAAGAGATATGAATTTAT
>JAUNBT010000260.1 GCA_030526985.1 Lachnospiraceae bacterium
AAACTAATAAAATACTGTTTTGTATTCTCCTTGAAAATGAAAATAAATAATATATCTCATAAAATAAATATAGATTACATATTATAATTATGCAATAATGATTATTCTACATCATTAACAATGTCATTTGAAATTGTTAATGGAAACTTATTTAAATTTATATAAAAATGGAAAGAGAGTTTATGCCATCTGACCTATTTGAATAGAAGGTAATTTAATTTGGGGATTGACAGGGATATGTCCAGTAAATATAATGTAACTGTAACAGATACAGAAACGGAAAGGAGAAAATATATGGATACAAAATTTGCAGTAGCGATACATTCGATGATCTTTATCAGCGAATCAGAAGAAGCAATGACATCTGAAACACTTGCAGAAACATTGAATACTAATCCGAGTTATGTCAGACGAATTCTGGCATCTCTTGTAAAGGAAGGCATGATCAGTAGTGCTTCTAAGACAAAGGGTTGTACACTCTTAAAAGCTCCGGAAGAAATCTATTTAAACGAGATATACGATGCGGTGAAGCCGGGAGTAAGCAAGCTGAATATGGATCTGTCACAGAATCTGGATACTGAAATTTATCTCGGAAAATGTGAACAGCCTGTCATTGAAGGGTTATTTAATGAAATGGAAAATGCTGTAGAGAAAATTCTTGCGGAGAAAACGCTACATGATCTAATAAGCAATGTCAGACAAAATATGAAAGAATCAGATCAGTAAGGAGGAAATGAATTATGCATTACACAGAACCAGTTTTCAGACCTCCACAGGAGGCAAATACACCATTACTTGAAATTACAGCGGGGTGTACTCACTCAAGGTGTCGTTTTTGCAATCTGAATTGTCAAACGAAATTCCGCATGGCACCGCTATCTCAAGTGGAGGAAGACCTTAAGGAACTCAGTCTAACAAATCCCCATTCTAAGCGAATATTTTTCTTAATGGCGAATGCTTTTGCACTAAGTTATGATCGTCTCATGGAGAGAATCGATCTTGTGCATAAGTATCTGCCGGAAGTAACAGAGATTTCGATGCAAACTCGTGTGCAGGATATCAAGAATAAGACGCCGGAGCAGCTTAGAAATCTATATGATCAGGGAATTCACTTTCTATACACAGGCTTTGAAAGTGGCGATGATGAGACGCTTGCATTTATGGATAAGAACTGCACAGCGAAGGACATTATTACTCAGACAGCAAAACTTGACGATGCAGGGATTGGTTATCAGGCGACTTTCTTAAATGGTGTTGGTGGAAAAGAACTGAGCCGTCAGCATGCAATCAACTCTGGCAAGGTGTTTAGTCAAATCCACCCGACAGATGCTGTATGGATTACATCGCTGGTCCTTCTTCCAGATACGAAGTTCTATCAGGATATGAAGGAAGGTCGCTTTACACCACTTAGTGAGATTGAAATGTTGGAAGAATCAAAACTATTCTTAGAAAACCTTGATATCGATGCAAAGATAAAAGGCAGCTGGCTGACTACAGCAGATATCCGCGGAGAATTTCCGAGGGATAAGCAGCAGCTGATTAATAATATCCAATATGCAATTCACCACATTGATGAATCAAAAGCTGCTGATTGGAGAAGCCAAATTAGATACATCTAAAAAATATGTTTAATCTTTTTAAAAGAATTATTTATATTTGGTAAGAAAAAATACTGGAGGTATGGAATTATGACAGATATTTATTCATCTTTGAATATAAAGGGTAAAACACTGAAAAATAGAATTGTTCTTGGCCCGGCTGAGCGTGTTGGATTAACATACGATAATGCAATTATGGGTGAGGATGTTATACAGGAATATGAGACGCTGGCAGAAAACAATATTGGGCTGATCATCTTCCAGAGTTTAGTGGTATCACAAAAAAGTATTGACTATACGGGATGGCCGATGCCCGGGGCGTATAAGAGAGAAAACCTTGAGCCACTGAAGCGAATGGTAGATGCTGCTCATCGTAACGGATCTGTTTTTATCGTTCAGCTTGGATCTGGGTATCCATACTCTAATGAATGGACAACAGAGGATATGGATGAGTTTCTGAATCAGTATCTGGTAGGAGCACAGCTTTGTATAGATGCAGGTGTTGATGGCATCGAAATTCACGGTGCACATGATCTAACGCTTGGACAGATTGTTGATCCGATTAAAAATCGAAGAACGGATAAGTATCGTAACGGTCTAGATTTTGTTAAGGAGATCGTAAATTGGATTCGCAGACATGCTCCTGAAGACATGATTCTTTCCTATCGTATGGGATGCAGCTTTGACTGGAATGCGGATATTAAAACTGCAAAGTCAATTGAAGAATTGGGATTCGATATTTTAAATGTATCTTATGGTGCGGTCAGAAAATATCCAACGGGAATTCCAGTAGGATATGAGTATTCGGAAATGACATTTGCTGCATCTGTATTAAAAGAACATATTTCTATTCCTGTTATTGCTGGGATTGGAATAGAAACTATTCGTCGTGGAAATGCATTGGTAGAGGCAGGAAGAGCAGACCTTGTTGCTTATGCAAAGCCATTTATGGCTGATCCTATGTTTGCTACAAGAAGTATAGATAACCCAGACTACAGGCCTTGTCTTGGATGTCGTATGTGTCACTGGGGAAGTGATGGAAACAGATGTCCGGGAAGAATAAAAAGTAGGAGAGAATAATGTCCATATAGTTCTCTGATTATAGCAAATAAACTTCCTAATCCTGAAGAATTAGGAAGGCTGTATTATAGATAAAAGTGAGGAATCTTTAATAGATAGCTATAGTTTATGACTGGTTTGAATTGTCACTTTATTTGAAAAAACAATCTATGTTAATTAAATAAAATTTTTAGATTATCGGGAAAATTTGTAAAAATGAACATGACAAAAAGGGCTTCAGTATCGGAAGCAAAAAAACAATAATTACTACATGAAATTAGGGGAGCGTTGTTTTTTTATGCAAGAAACTTACGAAACCTTGATATATAGAAATTAAAAAATAAATAGTGTAATAAACTTTACACTAACGGATATTGCTAGGAGGACCAAAGATGAACGAAGTATTAAAATGTATAAAAGAAAGAAGAACTACAAGAAAGTTTAAACCAGAACAAATAAAAGATGAAGAATTACAAATGATAGTAGAAGCAGGACTTTTTGCACCAAGTGGAGAAAATTATCAGCCTTGGCATTTTACAGTTGTACAAAATAAAGAGTTACTAGATGAAATGAATTTTGAAACAAAAGAAGTTTTTAAAAAATCAGATAATGAAGCTTACAGAAGAGTTGGAAACAATGAAAAGTTTATGCCTTCTTATAATGCACCTACAGTGATTATAGTGTCAGGAAATAAGGAAAGTGAATATACAGAAGCAGACTGTGCAGCAGCTACACAAAATATGCTTCTTGCAGCACATTCTTTAGGAGTAGCATCATGCTGGGCTGCAGCTGTTACAGTTGCATTTAATGGAGAAAAGAATGAATATTTTAGAGATAAATTAAATATACCAGATAACTATACTCCTTTTTATGCAGTGCTTTTAGGATATTCAGATAATACACCTTCAAAGGCACCTAAGAGAAAAGAAAATACAGTTAATTATATGAAGTAATCATAATTGAATAGAATATAATTAATCATAAAAGAAAGCCATAAATCTATAAAGCATAGCCTTTATCAAGGACACTTTAAAAAAGCCTATATTAATTTAAAAGATGATTTCTGTACTGAACAGGAGTCATCTTTTAGCTGTCCAAGAAATGATTTCTATGGGGAATTATCTTAATAATTTCCTTTAAAAGACTATAATAAATCTTGTTCTGTGGTTAAATCAATAAACAGTAAGGTTGAAAGTGCAATTCAATGAATAAGTAAGTGAAATAAGTAGAATATATGGAATGCCAGAGCAAGTAGCAAGAATTCAAGAGATATTGAGAAGTCCAGCAGTAGAACAAATAGAATAAAGTAAAGGAACATTAATTAGTTCAATCATGCAATTATTAGAATAAGAAGAAAAGGTAAGAAATATATTAGACGATACAAAAAATAGAAAGTAGAATAATAATATAAACTCTTTATAGAATTCTTCTTTTAATTTAATTAAGTTACTAAACTATTGACATAAATATAATTATAAATTATATTGTGTATATACACAACGCAAGGAGAAGACCATGAAGAAAACTTTATCAGAATGCAATTGTTTAAATTTAAGGTGGATTACAAGTCGCACTATTGCGATGTATGATAGGTATCTTGCACCAGTTGGTATTAC
>JAUNBT010000261.1 GCA_030526985.1 Lachnospiraceae bacterium
GGGGACGCGGAAAGATAAACGGTTCCATTAAGATAATTTTACTATTGGTATGCTGTCGAATCTGCTCCAACAGCTGACGATAGTGACTCCCGAACTTCTTCAGTAACTCCTTCTGCTGCTGGGGAGTCCGATCTGTATTCATCATTAAGCCCACATCGTTAATGCCAATCAAAATAGTGGTAAGATCCGGCTTCCGGTCAATACAGTCCCGTCCCACATTTTCCCGAAGACGATCTACTGTAAAACCATTAACACCCCGGTTCACCAACTCAAACGTATTCGAATTGCTGTTATTCAGTAATGTATTTAATTGATTCACATAACCATGTCCAAGACCATTGGGGGAGAACAGCCGGTCTGCATCGGTAATGCTGTCTCCCAGGCAGATTATTTTCTTCATAAGTATTTCCTATTCGATGGTAATATATACTGGTTTCTCTTCCACTTTCTTCGGTGCTTCTTTCGGAACAGTCAACATCAAAATTCCATCTTTAAAAGATGCTTTAATATCTTCCTGACGTAAGTCCTCACCTACGAAAAAGCTTCTCTTACAGGTTCCGATAAAACGCTCTCTTCTTAAATATTTTCCTTTTGGTTCGTTCTCATCGGTGGCTTCTGTACGCTCAGCCGTAATGGTTAAATATCCGTCCTTTAATTCTGCACGCACATTTTCTTTTGCAAATCCTGGAAGTTCAATATCCAGAAGATAGTTATTTTCATTCTCACGAATATCTGTCTTCATCATAGAAGAATCTCTCTGTGTCGGAGCTGGAGTGAAGAAAGGATCTTTAAACAGTTCATCAAATAAATCATATCCATAGTTATTTTTTCTGGTTAACATCATATTAATTCCTCCTTAGAAAGTAATGATTATTTCGTTCATGGTTATGTTATAGCACTAATTGTTAGCACTGTCAAGAGGTGAGTGCTAATTATTTTCAAAAAATAGTATTCTCATCATGAACAGATGTATACCAAGACACATAGAGAAGACGAAGATAACTTCTCTTCTTCGTCCATCCTACAGTCTTTTTATAAAATTACCATCCACATTAATATCATCATTCAGGATAACAAATGCACTGGGGTCCACTCTATGCAGACAGTCTCTTAATTTCTGTATTTCATATTTGCTAATAATAGTCATGTAAATAAAGGTTTCCGTCTGATTGTAACAACCTTCCCCTTTCCAACAGGTTGCTCCTCTTTTCATATCGTTTAGAATACAATCCCGTACTTCTTTTTTCTTAGAGAAGATAAGAACGCTTGTCTTGATATTCTGCGTATGTACCCGGTCAATTACAAAGGAAGTAATCAGCAAATATATAATGGAATAAATAACAATTTCAATATTATAACGAACCAGACAATACAGAAAGACTACTGCACTGATCAGATTCTGTACTTTCCCAACACTGAACTCTGGATATTTTTTCGCAAAATATAATCCCAGAATATCGGTGCCTCCACCGGATCCACCATTTCTCAGCGTAAGTCCCACACCGTAACCTGTAAGGATTCCACCAATCACACAGGCTGTCAACGGATCATCAATCAAAGGTTCTTTTAAAACTGGTACAAACTGCAACAGCATGGATTGAAATGTCACAATACAAACTGTCAGTACAAAAAATTTTTTTCCCAGTTTTTTATAAGCAAGAAACAGCAAGGGGATATTTATCACATATAAAATACTACCTGTCAGATTCACATCTTTGTGTAAGACCAGTTCCCCAATAAAATCACTAACCATCTGTGCGATTCCAGTAAGATTTCCACTATATAGATGCAATGGATAAATAATCAGATTCAGAACCAGCGCGTATAACGAAGCTCCGAACAAAGCTTTCACCCATTTCATTATATTTTCTGTCTTGCTAAATGTGTCCATTTGAATGCCCTGCCTTTATTTTTTCTTTTTATTATACCGAATTCAGCTTTAAATTAGAATACCTGTGGAAATGATTTTTATATTCTCCTTTTCGAAAGCACATGAATCATATTCCACTAATTGCTGCTAATTGTTTCCAAAATAATGCTTTCCCCCCATTTTTATTGGTGATACAATGAATTTATATTGAAATTAAGGAGTTTATTATGTTTGGGGAATGTCATGCACATATGATTATGGATGGACTCAATTATCGACGTGCCATCCAGCTACACAAGAAACAAGTTCAGGATTCAGCTATACGCGAGCATTTGCGGGCCTATGAAAGAAGAGAGATTACCTTTGTCCGGGATGGAGGCGATGCCTTTGGGGTATCCAAGAGGGCACGGGAATTAGCCGGAGAATATGGTATAGATTATCGTTCACCCATCTTTGCCATACACAAAAATGGATATTATGGAAGTATTGTAGGTCTTGGTTTTTCCAATATGAAGGAATATGCAGGACTGGTGGACATCGCCAATGCTCATGGATGCGATTTCATCAAAATTATGATTTCCGGTATTATGGACCTGGATCATGCCGGAGAGCTTTCCTGCGAATCTCTTCCTGCAGAGGAAATCAAAGAAATGATTCACATTGCCCACGAATATGGTCTGTCTGTCATGGCACATACCAACGGAATAAAAGCCGCATCCGCTGCTGCCCAATATGGTGTGGACAGCATCGAACACGGCAATTTTATTGATCGGGAAACTATGGAAATTCTGGCAGAGCATCATACACTTTATGTGCCCACTGTAGCTACAGTCGCTAATCTAATAGGATGCGGGCGATATCCTGATACGGAACTTTCGAAAATCTTAGACAGTATGAAAGAGAATCTAAAAAACGCTTGGGAACTGCAGGTTCCAACCGCACTTGGCAGTGACGCCGGTGCTTATCTGGTTCCCCACGGGCAAGGTCTTTTGGATGAGTATCATTTTTTCCAGAAAGTTCTGGGGGAGAGTGAACAACTTGATACCTGGCTTTCGGACAGCGAAGCACTTCTTCGCAAAAAATTTTGTCGTCCTTAATTATTCACCCAGTGAATATGACTTCCCTTGTCATTTTTTACCACTTCTAATTTCTGATCCATCTGCTCTTTTAATTCATTCACATGAGAGATAATTCCCACCAGGTGCTGGTCATCTGCCAGTTCAAGCAGGACCTGCACCGCCTGACTTCGGGATTCATCATCCAAAGAGCCGAATCCTTCATCCACAAACATGGTATCCAGACGGATTGCTCCAGCTTCATTTTGAATGATGTCTGCCAATCCAAGAGCCATGGCTAGTGCTGCCATAAAGGATTCACCCCCGGAAAGAGTTTTCACATCTCTCACGGAATCGTTCACTAGATGGTATACATCCAGGTCCAGTCCAACCTGACCCTGGGTTCCCAATTTGTCCATATCACGGCATTGCAAGATAAACTGCTGATGATTCATTCGTACCAGGCGTCGATTGGCAGCTGAAATAATCTGTTTAAAATACTGCCTCTGTACATAAGTTTCAAAATCCACCTTAATACTTCCTTGAAGGGTTCCATTTGCAGTTCTGCTCAAATCATTATAAAGCAAATATTTCTGCTGTTGTTCCTTTTGATTTTTTTCCAGAAGCTCCAATTGGATAAGTGCTTTCTTATTATTTTCAGCAATCGCATACATCTGCATATATGCTTTTTCCAAATTACGTTCCTGTAAGACTAACTGTTTTTGCCGTATCTTTCTCTCATCTGCTGGAATGTCTTCCTGTAATTCCTTTAGCAATTCCAATTGAGTCTCATAGACCTTCTGTGCCTTCTCCAATTCTTTTTCCAACTGTTTTTGCTGCTCCTGGCATGCTTTTTCCTGACCGGATTTCACATGGATTCCCTGAGCAATCTTTTTATACTCTTCTTCGGCTTTCTCTGCTTCCAATCGCAATTGTGCCAATTCTTTTTGCAGATTTTTAAGTTCCTGTCTTGCCTTCCCCTCATGTTCAAATGTTAGATTCTCTGACAATAGCTGCAATTCTTTTCGAATACTCCCCAGAGAAATTAAGGTTTGCTGCTGAACTTTTTCCAATTGGATTTTCTCCTGCTGCAAATCCTTCAGAGCTTCCTGCAAATCCTGAACTTCTTTCTGATACTCTTTCTGTTTTATCTCCTGTTGCTGGATTTTATCCACCGTTTTACTAAGCTTCTCCAGGGACTTATCCACTAAATCCACCTGTTTTGCCACCTTTTCCAACCCCTTTTCATCTGGTTGAAAATGATTCATTCCCAGCAACAGATTTCCCAACTCACTCAACTGTTCCAGATGAGCTGTTTGTCGCTGTTTCGCCTCACCAAAATTA
>JAUNBT010000262.1 GCA_030526985.1 Lachnospiraceae bacterium
GACATCAAAACGGAGGTGTCGCGCCATGTTGAGACATGTGTACTTTTGACCCACGAGTCACCGGACAGCCACATAAATATAGATGTTGAATTTGGCGAAGGAGAGGGCAAGATTTCAATTGAGAAAATTGTGGAACGGGCAAATAAATACAAAACAGAAGGAAAAGTGACTTATTAAGCAGTCAATGAGTATATCGTGGATAAATTTGCTTTTAGAGTTCATAATGCATATATAGCAGAAACTAAACGAAGCTCGGACTTCCAATGCATGATGCGCCGAATGCAGTTGAAGAATCGAAATGTCTAAGAAAGAGGCTGATATCTGTTTAGGTCGGCGTAAAGAAGCATTATATTAAATTAAATTAATTTGATATTTGACTGATTGGAGAAAGCAATTTGCCTGGATTTGGAATGGACGGGAGCGTATACTATGTTTTAAAAGAAAAATGAAATCACAACTCATAGCTTTGCAGCAGAATATCTGATTTATGTGGCCGCTGTCGGTGATAATGCGGATAGCATAGAAATGCGCTATGAAGATGAGAATATATGGTCGACCCAGAAGATGATTGCACAGCTGTATGATGTGAGTTTGCCAACGGTTAATGAACATATTAAGAAAATTTACGACGATGGAGAACTTACAGAGGAAGCAACTATTCGGAAATTCCGAATAGTTCAAACTGAAGGATCTCGTCAGGTGAATCGAGAAGTCATTCACTACAATCTTCAGATGATCATTGCCGTCGGCTTCAAAGTCAATAATGACCGTGCTGTCCGTTTTCGTAAATGGTCAGGACAAATTGTCAAGGATTACACCATTCAGGGATGGACGATGGATAAAGATGCAAAAACAACCCGAAGATTTTTCCAGACGGTACAAAACAAAATACACTGGGCAGTCCATAGGCATACTGCAGCAGAACTGATTGTTGAACGTGCTGACGCAGAAAAAGAGCACATGGGATTGACTACATGGGAAGCTGCTCCAGAATCAAGACCACGCAAGTGGATGTTGGCAGACAACACTAAAATTAGTCAAAAAGAAGAACACAAGGCACAATGGTGTCAGTGTTCTTCTTTTTCGCTTTTATATAAATTTGAGTAACTGGTGTAATTGACGTGGTTCTTCTCCGTGAGCGGGAACTGTGATACGGATATCAAAAGGCTTAAAATGATTTTTCGTATAGAAGTTCAGCAGAAATTCACTGTCTTCGCATTCTAAAAACTCCATCACACCTCCGACGGAGTATTTCAAATTTGCAATTGTTTCCAATGCGAAACCCAGCAGGATTGTACCTTCAATGCGTTCTTCTTTAGGCAAAGAATAATTTTTACCTAATTGTGCAATTAGATAGGCGGCTGTGGTATAAGAATCTGTTTCATCATCTAGAACGCTGACACGGGAAATTTTCTTAGCCACGGTTTTGCTGATATTTGCAGCCTGTACACATATGGGTTTGATCGCAAGAGAAAAGTAACCAACCAGAGAAGCAGTCTCTGCGTTAAACACAAGATACGTGATAGACTGGTCTTTTTTCGTGAATTCAATTGCATTATGTAATAAAAAGTATTCTACATCCGGATTCTTGGGACAAGAAAAATCGGAGAGCAGGTCGTTAAGACTTTCCTCTCCGACATAAGTTGGTTCGTCCTTATCCAAGTATGCCCGAAGGTTAATAGTAAAGTATTTGTCAGACATATTATTTCTTCCTTTTTGCCATGAATGCCAGGATCTCTTTTGGATCTGTCAACTGTCGTCCGGGAAGTGTCTGTTTTGGTGTGCGGTCACGATCAGCTTCTTCGAGAGCCGAAACGAAACGTTTTACACTTTTCGGGTTGGATACGACAAAATTATGAGTGATACTTGAAGTAGCCATACGAACACCTCCTTTTATGATATGGCTGTAAATCAGTCACAGACAATGATTTTATCTGTATCTTTAGTATATGCGAAATGAAAGAAAAAATCAATCATATAAAAAAATCATTCCTGAAAAATTTGTGAATTATGCGTATTGGCCGAAGTTGGAACAAATAGTATTATGTAGTTGGGACAAAAAACACAGATTGGTTTAAGAGGTAACTGTATATAAAAACAACCCAAAAAATAAAAAGTGATATATATACAAGAGTGTCCACTTCTATGCACGTGGAAGGATACAGTCTGGATGCACAGAAAGACAAATTAAAAAGGTATGCAGAGTTTCAGAATATGGAAATCGTGAATGAGTATTCTGACGAAGGTAAGTCTGGAAAAAGCGTGGAGGGCAGATCGGAGTTTCCGTGTATGCTGAATAACATAGAAAATGGTACAGATGATATTGATTTTGTACTTGTCTTTAAACTCTCACGATTTGGACCTAATGCCGCTGACGTATTAAATTCCCCACAGCGTATGCAGGACTTTGGTGTGAATTTAATCTGTGTAGAAGATGGAATTGACAGCTCAAAGGACAGTGGAAAACTGATGATATCCGTTCTTTCCGCCGTAGCTGAGATTGAACGTGAAAACATTCTGGTTCAGACCATGGAAGGAAGAAAACAAAAAGCCAGAGAGGGCAAGTGGAATGGTGGATTTGCACCCTATGGATATAAACTGGTAGAAGGCGAACAGGTTATTGCGGAAGATGAGGCAGAAACTATCCGCTTGATCTATGATATATTTATCCATACCAATATGGGGATCAATGCCATTGCAGCTGATCTGAATCAGCACGGGTATAAGAAGAAAAAACGTCAGAACAATACCTTAGATGCATTTGATTCCTCATTTATAAAGGGAGTGTTGGATAATCCAGTTTACTACGGAAAGCTGGCATTTGGACGAAGAAAAACTGAAAAAGTACCTGGAACCAGAAATTTAATAATCTACCAGGAAATTTTATATCAGATGGGATTGACAAAAAGTAAAAAAGGCAAGTCTGTTTGCAGTGTTGTTATATTGAATTTGCAGTTGAGGATAAGTTGGAATGATGATAAAATAAAGTTGGGACAATGAAAGTACCGTGGAAACAATAGCTCTTTTACGTCGGGAAAAGTAGATGGCTATGTGAGCGGTTGATGTACATAAGACACCTAATTTGTCCACAAGAGAAGGAAGAGACGATTCTAGAGGCTTTTCACCACTTCTTATTGGTATAAAATCAAATAGAATAAAAAATAGTAAAATAAATGGAGGGGAAAAATGAAAAGACAAAGTAAAGTGTTAGCGATATTTTTCTTAATAATAACAATGGCCTCATGCTGTTTTCCAATGAACGTAAATGCTGCAAGTAAGACACCTTATAAAATATCAGCAAACACAATCAAAGGATACTCAATCACTTCCAGTGATTTTAAAGTGAAGTGGGGCAAAGCAAAATATGCTAATAAATATCAGGTTGCATACAAAGCACCAAATAAAAGTTGGAAGTATAAAACGGTAAAGAGCACTTCTACCACATTATCAGGATTAAGCAGTTCAACAACTTATGCGATTAAAATTAGAGGGATTAATGGATCAAGGAAAGCCAAATGGTCTACAGTGAAGAAAGTAACTACGATTTCTATCCCGCAAGATATGCTACAACAGGTGAACGCACAGAGGAAGAAGGCAGGTGTGCCAGCGTTGAAACTGTATAGTCCAATTAATAAAACATCACAGATTAAAGCGAAAGATATGTATAAGGAACAATCGCTCAGTCATTATTCATCAACTCTTGGGAACGTCTATGATCAATATTCCAAGAGTGGTATTGTAGGTTCAGTATGTGGTGAGAATATAGCACGTTATCAAATCGATGTGAAAGAAGTGATGAGTTCGTGGATGAATTCCAAAGGGCATAAAGCAAATATTCTCGATAGAGAGTATACGGATTTAGGAGTCGGATACTATAAAGGATATTGGGTGCAACAATTTATTGGCAATCCAACCCCTGATATTAAGGTTACATGTAACCATTGTCACAAAACATTTAGTATGTATGATTCATCTGTTTATTGGTACACATCAATAGATGATAATGGATGTACATACAAAATGGCATATTGCGTTTATTGCCAGAGGTTAGTTGAGAAGTGCCCGAAATGTAAGAATGGTACCTTTGAAAGTGTTGGTATCAATCAAAACGGAGCATTGGCTGAAAAATGTAATAAATGTGGTTATTCTCCAGACAAAGAGTGTATCACAAATTGTAAATCATGTGGTAGTAAAATGTTAGATCACGCAAAGAGTCAGGAGTTTTACGTAGCCTTT
>JAUNBT010000020.1:0-10245 GCA_030526985.1 Lachnospiraceae bacterium
TACGCCAGGATAGGAAATAACAGATTCCACATCATATCCGGCAAGCTTGTCTCTTCCGTGAAGTCCGGATAATTCCATAAGGAAAAGTATTTTCACAACTTTACCACCCAGACTTTCAATCAATTTGACAGCCGCTTGTGCCGTACCGCCAGTTGCTAAAAGGTCGTCTACAAAAACAACCCGCTGTCCCGGCATAATAGAATCTTTGTGAATCTCAATGGAAGCTTTGCCATACTCCAGTTCATATTCTCTAGAAACTGTCTCACGTGGAAGTTTTCCCGCTTTTCTTACTGGAATAAAATTCTTTCCCTTATTATATGCCAAGGGCATTCCAAAAATAAACCCTCTTGATTCCGCTCCGGCTATCGTGTCAAATTCTACACCACTTAACCGTTTTTGAAGTTCATGAATGGATAACTTAAGTCCCTCTGCATTCTCGAGAATTCCTGTTACATCGCGAAACATAATTCCCTTCTCCGGAAAATCCGGAATTGTAATTACATAATCTTCTAACTTCTTCATATGAAACTCCTTCCTCACCTTTTGTCATTCCTATATAGAGCAAACCGGCTGTTTTTCTCTATGCCAGTGAATTCTCAAAATCCTGCATACGAAAACACAATCTGACGATTGCCTTTGCTGCACCATCTTCGTTATTCGTGTATGTAATATAATCTGCCGCTTCTTTTATATTCTCTACTCCATTGGTCATTGCAACGCCAATACCACACATACGAATCATGTCATAATCGTTATTGCCATCTCCGCAACACATGACCTGTTCCTTCGAAAATCCTTTTGCCTTCGCAAAACCTAACAGAGCACTTCCTTTGTTACAATCCGCTGCATTAATCTCTAAATTATTGGTAAGTGAACTTGTCACCTTAATAAAAGGAAGTTTGGAAAGCTCCTTTAAAACCTTTTCCCTTTTGTTAAGATCCTGAAAAAACATATTAAACTTCTCTACCGGACATTGTAATTCTTCTATCACTTGCCTTAAATCTTTGACGGAAGTCCTTGTATTTTTTATTAATTCCTGAATTTTGGGTTCCACACCATAGGCTGAAAGTTCCTCAATATACCGCTCTTCCGTGTAACCTTCCCCTTCGATATAACAGTCATGCATGGTATGATATCCTTCTATAATATCCAAAAGCCTAAGTGAATCTTCATAAGACAGTTTACTGCTGTAAATCTCCTCACCAGTGGAAAGATCAACAACTGTTGCCCCGTTCGAACAAACACCATACTGAATTCCCTCTATTGCCTGAACAAAGTCCGGAATTCCCGTTCTGGTTCTTCCCGTTGCCGGAAGTACATAGATTCCTCTTAGTGCCGCCTGTTCTAGGACATGTCTTGTCCATTCTGATATTGTCTTGTCGTCTCTTAATAATGTTCCGTCTAAATCCAGTCCAACGACCCTGATGTCCTGATCTACTGTCATGTCTGATTCCTCTCTCTCCAAGTTGGTACTATTCTTATTGATAATCCTGAATTATCAGCTGTAATGTTTTCTGTCCTCGAAATTCATTCACATCGGGATAATAGGTCACTGCAAGTCGAATTGCATTTTTTCGTCCCTGATACATATATTCTACCTCATTTTCACCAAAATGAGAAGTCAAATATTCATTAAATTCCTGAATATTTCCGAAATAGATCCCTTCCATCCCAAAACCATCTGCATCTGAAACCTTAAGTTTTAGCACATTTCTTTTTGCTCCTAAAACTCTTGCCCCTAAAATACTTAGATTCTTCTGAGCAAATAGAGGTTTTTTATTCTCTGTTCCAAAAGGCTCTAACAAACTGAGCTGCTCTATCAAGTCTTCCCTTATATATTGTATTGGCATAGCAACGTCAATGGTTACCTTCTCTACAAAATCTTCCTCTGTCAATGTAGAAAGGCTGTTTAACTGTTCATGGAACAAGGAGAGATTTTCTTTAGGAAGAGTAAGTCCGGCTGCCATCGGGTGTCCTCCAAACTTTGTCATCAGATTTTTTACCCGGCTCATCTCTTCAAACATAGAATAGGATTCTATTGATCTTCCTGAGCCTTTTAGATAACCTTCCTCGCTGTCTGTCAAAACAAAGACTGGACGGTTGTATTTTTCACGGATTCTGCCTGCAATAATACCGGCTAAACTCTCATGACAATCTGGCAGATAAACGGTAAGTACTTTATCTTCCTGCCAATGATTTTCCTCTATGAGCGCAATTGCCTTTTCGAGTCCTTTCATTGTCATTTCCTTACGCTCTTCATTCAGATTCTTCAAATCCTGGGCAAGGGAAAGCGCCTTTTTATTGTCCTCACATAAAAGAAGCTCTAATGCCATCCCAGCAGAACGCAGCCTTCCTGAAGCGTTGATACACGGACCAATGATAAATCCCAAGTGATAAGAAGAAATTTTCTTTCCCTCTAATCCTGTTACCGAAAGAAGGGCCGAAAGACCCGTATGTGTTGTGTGACTCATCTTTTTTAATCCTTCTTTTACAAGGATTCGATTCTCATCTGTAAGTGAGACCACATCACAGACTGTCGCAATCGCCGCAAATTCTAAAAATTCTTTCCACTGATCTCTTGGTTTGTGAAATTCTTCGTAGAGTGCTATGATTAATTTTAAAGCGACCACTGCCCCACATAATAAAGAAAAAGGATAGGAACAGTCTGCCTGTTTTGGATTTACTACGGCATCTGCCGGGGGAACAATATATTGTTTTTCTCCTTGTATTTCTTCAAAAGGGACGTCATGATGGTCTGTTACAATCATTGTAAGTCCCTGTTCTTTTCCAAATTTAATCTGATCATAGGCAGCAATTCCGTTATCACAGGTAAGAATGGTATCGATTCCATCCTCTAATGCCTGCGAAATCAAGTTTTCATTGATGCCATAACCGTCTATGATTCGGTCTGGTATTTTGTAGTCTACGATAGCTCCACATTTTTCCAATCCGCGAAAAAGAATATAATTGGAGCAAACTCCATCCACATCATAATCTGAGATGATTCGAATCGGTTTCTTCTCTCGAATTTTTTTTGCAAGAATTCTTACAGCCTGATCTAAATCTTTCATTAAATGGGGAGAATACAGGTCCTCTAAATTTCCAGAAAGATATTTTCTAATATCCTCTTCCTGCACAACATTCCGATTACGAATCAGGCGGGCAATGACCGGATCTATTCCGTAAGTCTTAGCTACTTTATAAAAATCAGCCTTTTTATTCATAACAACCCATCGCTGCATCATCTTATCTCCTTTCCCTCTGAATGGTACCTGTGTTTTATCAATAAAAACAAAAGAGATGACATGGAAAGGGCTGCTATACAAGATAACAGCCCTTCTTAATCATCTTTGACTTCTATAAACGAATTATTTCTTTTTCTTTTTTGATTTTGAGGCTGCCAAAGCCTGTTCTTTTTTCTTCTGACGCTGTTTCAAAATAAACCAGATTGGTCCGGTGATACATACAGAAGAGTAAGCACCGCAGATAACACCTGCCATCAAGGTAAATGCAAATTCCTTGATAGATGGAACACCCATAATGTACAGAACTAAAACCATTACAAACGTTGTAAGTGATGTATTGATTGTTCTTGTAAATGTCTGGCTGATACTGGTATTTACAATCGCCTCTAATCCATCTTTCTTAACATTCATCTCTCTTAAATTCTCACGAATTCGGTCAAAAATGACAATCGTCGCATTGATGGAATAACCTACAATGGTAAGCATACACGCAATAAATGTATTACCTACAGATAACCGGAATACAGAATATACAGTAAGTACCACTAAAACATCATGAAGCAGGGCGATAACCGCACTTGCACCAAAACGGATATCCTTGAAACGGAATGCAATATAAATCAGCATACAAATTGTAGCAATAATAACCGCTACAACTGCATCAGAACGCATCTCTGAGCTGACACTTGCACTGATATTCTCTGTAGAAAATGCCGTAATCTCAAATTCATCTTCTAATTTAGTCTGAAGTTCATCCCTCTGCGCAACAGTAAGCTCTACTGTTTTTACAACTAACTGGTTAGAATCCATAACCTTCTGGCTCTGTACAGAAGTTGTCTGAGCAATGTCGCTTACAATATCACATACCTGTTGATCAAATTCGTCTGTGATTTCATCTGCATCGTCCATAGTAAGAGTGACAGAAGTACCTCCCATAAACTCAAGACTGAAATTCAAGTAATTGTTAATGCTCTTATTTGCTTTATTGATTGGCATAAAGATAAATCCAAGTGCGATAACGACAACAGAAATTACAATACAGATTTTGCTGGCCTTAATATAATTCCAGGATTTAAATTCATGTAGTTTTCCATATAATTTCTCGCTCTTTGCCCCAAGATGGTAGCAGGCATTTACAAGCAGTTTTGTAACATAAAGTGCTGTGAAAATGGAAAGTAAAATACCAATTCCCAAAGTCTGGGCAAATCCGATTACAGAACCGGAACCCATAACACCCAGTACAATGGCTGCAATTAATGTTGTAATGTTACCGTCAAGAATAGCGGAACGAGCTTTTTCAAAACCGTTCGCAATTGCATTCTGAACAGACATACCATTTCGAATCTCTTCTTTAATACGGGTAAAGATAATAACGTTGGCATCTACCGCCATACCAATGGAAAGCAAAATACCAGCAATACCCGGAAGTGTAAGTGTTACGTTAAATCCATTCAATGCTAATAATGTTAAAATTACATAGGCAACTAAAGCGATGGAAGCACAAAGACCTGGAAGTGCATACACTGCAATCATAAAAATACAAATCAATACAAATCCAATGGCACCCGCTTTAATACTGGTGGAAATGGCATCCTGTCCTAACTGAGCACCTACTACATTAGAACGAAGCTCTTTTAACTCTAAGGGAAGAGCACCGATTCGAATTGTGGAAGCAAGCTGTTCTGCTGCTTCATAGCTTTCCATTCCCTCAATTACGCATTCTCCATTTTCAATCGTTGTCTGTACTACCGGAGAGCTGACAACCTCATTATCATAGGTAATAATAGATTCTTGAAGATGAGCGGCAGTTGCTTCTGCAAACTTTGTTGCTCCATCATCGTCCATTGTAAGGGCTACGACATAATTCTTAATACCGTTTTCCTCTGTTGTCTGTGCCTCTGCACTCTTAATATTAGAACCAGTCAACACAGTCTCACCATCTTCTGTTGTAAAGGTCAGAGCACCTGGCTGTCCTAATTCTTCTAAAATCTCATTGGCATTCGATACGCCCGGAATTTCAACTGCGATTCGGTCATCGCCTTCTTTATACACAGTTGCCTCTGTACTATAACCTTCGACACGCTTTTGCAGTTTATAAATGGTATCCTGCATCTCTGTATCGGTTGGTGTATCCCCCACTACTTCATAGGTGATACTCACACCACCGGCCAAATCAAGACCCAGCCGGATATTTCCTACACGTCCCTTATTTTCCTTTCCTACGCCAAATGCTGCTGTATATCCGCACAAAATACAAAGCACAAGGAAAATAACAAGTGACAGCGTAGCTTTCTGTTTTGGTTGCATCCTTTTCTTGCTGTTCTTACTCATGACTTTCTCCCTTTCTTACTCCGCCAAAGCTGCTTTTATCATAATCGCACACTCTACTCTTTTTCTTTCTAATTCACAGCTGATATCATAGGTATCATTAATATTACCGTGGAATTTGTAAGAGTTGGCTGGACATCCGCCGCTGCAATAAAATCTTGCAAAACAATCTTTACAGTTCTCCTTTGTATAAACACTACAGCCTTTGAATTCTTTCTGAATCTCCGGTGTCTGAATGCCTGTAAAAACATCTCCCATTAAAAACTTCTCTTCCCCTACAAACTGATGACAGGGATAAAGATCTCCCCATGGTGTAACTGCCAAATACTCTGACCCACTGCCACAACCGGAAAGTCTCTTGTAAACACAAGGACCACCTGTCAAATCCAGTTTAAAATGGAAAAATTCAAATCCATTTCCCTCTTTTTCTCTTCGGATAATCTCTTTTGCAAGAGTATCATACTCCTCAAAAATCTGAGGCAGATCTTCTTTTCGGATTGCATATCGCTCTTCCGGCTGACCAACAACAGGTTCTACCGACACCTGTTTAAAACCTAAGTCTGCCAGATGAAATACATCTTTTGAAAAATCCAGATTATCTCTTGTGAAGGTACCCCGCACATAATAATCCTTCTGCTCTCTCTCCTTCGCAAGTTTGATAAACTTAGGAAGGATTAAATCATAACTTCCTTTTCCGTTTCGGGATGGGCGCATCTTGTCATGGACTTCCTTTCGGCCGTCAATACTCATAACAACGTTGCTCATCTCGCGATTTAAAAATTCTGTTATCTCATCATTCAACAAAACTCCGTTTGTTGTCATGGTAAAACGAAACTTCTTATTGTGTTTTTCTTCTAAAGATCTGCCGTAGGCCACAATCTCTTTTACCACATCAAAATTCATCAGCGGTTCTCCGCCAAAAAAATCTACCTCCAGATTGCGTCTGGTTCCTGAATTCGCTATGAGAAAATCAAGGGACTGCTTGCCTACCTCAAGGCTCATTAATGCTCTGTCCCCTTTATATTCCCCTTCTTCTGCAAAGCAATACTTACATGCCAGATTACAATCGTGGGCAATGTGAAGACATAATGCCTTCACTACTGTCTGTCTGTTTTTAAAATCTTTTATACAGTCTTCGTAAATGTCCTCTGTAAAAAGCTGTCCATCCTGTATGAGTTCCTCGATCTCTCCAAGGATTTCTGCAATCTCCTCTTTATCGTAATTAGAAAAACGCAGAGCAATCTCCTCTTTGTCTACTCCCTGATCCATAAGTGCAATCACTTCGTAGGTCAAATCATCTACTACATGAACGGAACCACTGCAAACATCCAGAACGATATTATATCCATTGTTCTTATACTGATGTATCACAGATATTCTCCTTTCTAATATATCTCGCAGAAAATAGAGGCGTTCCTTAAGTTTCTTAAAAGAATCGCCTCTATTCAAACGTCTGATTCATGACAATGGAAAGTACAAATGTACTTTCCATCGGTATCTTTGTGCAATTATTTGCTATGTTCGCAGGTCTGGTTACCTACTGTGCAGGATGTCTTGCAAGCGGACTGACAGGATGTCTGGCACTCACCGCATCCTCCCTGCTTCATGGTGTTCTTCAACGTTTTATTTGTTAAAGTCTTAATACGTCTCATACTGTACGCCTCCTTTAAACATGTCATTGCTCCTATTGTAGCATACTTTTTAGTTCAGGAAAAGTATTTTTTCGATTTTTTTCCCAATTATCCAAGCATGCCGCCCAACATTCCGCTTAAGATACAGATGAGACCGGAAGTAATTGTACTCCGATTCATGAAATCAGATGGTCCATTGACAATAATGGCAGCAAGAAAAAGAATCACCATATAAAGAATTCCCAGCAAAAGTCCCCAGAGAAACTTCTTTTCCCTTCTGCTTTTTCCAAGATAAAATCCTCCAGCTAACGTTGATAAAATATAGGACAAAATCATTCCTGCATTTACAATCTGTTCTGAAAACTGAAGTTTCCATATTCCAAGAGCTAAAAGGAGCAATAATGTTCCAGTTATTAGATAGGACAGTGTAAGACCTTTTAAAACACAAATTATTTTTTCCTGATTTTTCATGCAACATCCCTCCCTGTCCTATAATATATGTGACAAAGCAGGATTTAAGAACAAAAAATCATCTGATGGGCCTCTTTTAGATTTTCATAAACATAATGGGTGATTCTTAAGCTGCCTCTTCCTGTGCCCAGGTCAATATCCGGCTTATTGTCTCCATGAAAATCAGAACCCCCACTGACCAAAAGATGATATTTTAAGGCATACTGTCTAAGCATTTCTGTCTGACCCATACTGCAGCTTCCATGATAGGCCTCCAAGCCATGGATTCCATTTTCTTTTAAATATTGAATCATTTTTTCTACTTTAATTTCTGTAAACCCATAAAGATAAGGATGGGCAAGAAAAGAAAGCCCTTCTGCTTCCCGAATCCAGCAAATGGCCTCCTTTGGAGACACATATTCCCGTGGAAGATAATAGGGACAACCAATTCCAATATATTTTGAAAATGCTTCCTCCTTCGTTTTTACAAACCCTTCCTGCTGTAAATAACGGGCAAAATGAGCTCTCGTAATCACCGTATCTTTCTCTCCAAATTGAAGCGCTTCCATTGTAACAGGAATCTGATCCTGATTCATTCGTTCTATCATTTTTTGATTCCTGTCGATTCTTCGCTCTCTCATTTCCTGTAAATGATTTTTCAGCATACTTTCTTTCCAATTGAGAAACAGTCCCAGGATATGAATTTCCACTCCCTCATAAATACAGGCAAGTTCTACTCCGGGAATCGCCTCAATCGGCAATTCTTCTGCTTTCGTTATGGCTTCTTCAATTCCATCGATTGTATCGTGATCTGTAATGGCAATCGCGCTCAATCCTTTTTTTGCTCCATATAAGACAACTTCTGCCGGAGTCAAAGTTCCATCGGAAGCAGTTGTATGGACATGTAAATCGACAAAACTCATATAGTCCCACCTTTCATTCAATCAGTGTTATTTCAATAAATACACTACTAATACTCTGCACAGTTTCGATCAATAAAAAAGAAAGACTGTCTTCCATAAGGAAACAGTCTGATCTTTTTTACTCTTCTGTTGTTTTTGCAATATCCGGCTTTTCAATCGCTGAAATTGCTTCTTTTTTCATTGGAATACGGCAGTTTTTGTTATTGCCGAACTCTACGATTACAGTATCTTCCATTACATCAAGAACGACGCCATAAAATCCACTGGTTGTCAGTACACTGTCACCAGCCTCTACTCTACTGATCAGTTCCTTCATTGCTTTCTGCTGTTTCTTCTGAGGGCGGATTAAAAGAAAATACATTACCGCAAAAATTACAACATAAAGTGCAATGATAGAAATCATTGATGTGCTGCTTCCACTACTTGATAAAAACATTCATTTTACCTCCATTACTTTTTATCATTTATCAAAAATCCATTTAATTTGGACTTTTTAAACTCTGCATAACGATGTTCTTCAATTGCCTGACGGATTTCTTCCATCAAATGGTTATAAAAATAAAGATTATGAAGAACACACAGGCGCATTCCCAACATTTCTTTCGCCTTCAAAAGATGACGGATGTAGGCTCTGCTGTAGGAACGGCATGCCGGACATTGACAACCTTCTTCAATCGGCCTCGAATCTAATTCATACTTTTTATTGAAAAGATTTCGTTTGCCCTCTGCCGTGTATACATGTCCATGACGACCATTCCTGCTCGGATAAACGCAGTCAAAGAAATCTATCCCTCTGTCAACTGCCTCTAAAATATTCGCTGGTGTTCCTACCCCCATCAAATAAGTCGGTTTATTCTGCGGCAGATAGGGAACTGTCTCATCTAGGATACGATACATCTCTTCATGGCTCTCACCAACGGCAAGTCCTCCAACCGCATAACCATCTAAATGAAACTCACTAATTTCTTTTGCATGGGCAATTCGGATATCCTCATAGGTACCCCCTTGATTAATACCAAACAGCATCTGATGAGGGTTAACCGTATCCGGCAGTTGATTCAGCCGTGCCATCTCTTCTTTACATCGTATGAGCCATCTGGTTGTCCGCTCTACAGACTGCTTAATATATTCTTTCTCAGCCACACTAGAAGGACATTCGTCAAATGCCATCGCAATGGTGGAACCTAAATTAGACTGGATCTGCATACTCTCCTCCGGTCCCATAAATATCTTATGTCCATCGATATGAGAATGAAAAAACACGCCTTCTTCCTTGATTTTCCGAAGACCAGCTAAGGAAAACACCTGAAACCCACCGGAATCTGTAAGAATCGGCTTATCCCAATTCATGAATTTATGAAGTCCGCCAAATTGGCGAATCAATTTATCTCCTGTTCTCACATGAAGATGATAGGTATTCGACAGTTCCACCTGAGTACCAATCTGTCTTAAATCATCTGTACTGACTGCACCCTTGATTGCTGCCACCGTTCCTACATTCATAAACACTGGCGTTTCAATATCGCCATGTACTGTGTGAAGCCGGCCTCTTTTTGCTTTCCCATCGGTTGTGAGTAATTCATACATCATTCATTATTCCTCTTCCTAAATACACATTAGTCTTTATTGTACCAGACTTTTTCCTTTGACACAAGACTAAGAAAGGAA
>JAUNBT010000020.1:10255-24649 GCA_030526985.1 Lachnospiraceae bacterium
TTGATTCGATCCATACGGTTCGTCATAGACATGAGAAGCTGATCGAGAACTGTAATTGCCGCCATAGCTTCTACAACTACAACTGCTCTTGGTACAACGATTGGATCATGACGGCCTTTAATTTCCACTAGAATATTCTCTTTTGCTTTGTTCACTGTCTTTTGAGGCTGGGCAATGGAAGGAGTCGGTTTAAAGGCTGCCCGAAAAATCAGTTCACTTCCATCGCTGATTCCCCCTAATACGCCACCGCTATGGTTCGTTTTTTTCAAAAGCTGTCCATTCTCATCATAGTAAAAATTATCATTATTATCTGATCCATTCATCATCGCCGCATGAAAACCTTCCCCAATTTCAAACCCTTTTACTGCACCAATGGAACCAACTGCTCTTCCAAGCGCTGCACTAAGTTTTTCGAAAACGGGTTCTCCAATTCCAGTTGGAAGTCCCTCAATCCGACATTCCACCACACCGCCAGCGGAATCTTTTGCTTCCATCATTTTCTCAAGATACTCTTCTGCTTCTTTTTGAGCTGTCCGATCCGGCATGGACAATTTATTTTCTTCAATATAATTCCTGTCAAAACGATCCATATCGCAGGTTACAGGACCGATCGATTTTGTATAGGCATATAGGTCAATGCCTAATTCCTTTAAGATTTTCATTGCCACAGCTCCAGCTGCAACCCTGGCAATCGTCTCTCTTGCAGAGGAACGTCCACCTCCTCTGTAATCTCGAAAACCATATTTTTCATCAAAGGTATAATCTGCATGACCAGGGCGATACAAAGAAGCGATTTCGGTATAATCCTTTGAACGCTGGTCTTCGTTAAAAACAAGAATGGAAATTGGCGTTCCCGTCGTCTTACCCTCAAACACTCCGGAAAGAATCTGTGCCTTATCTCCCTCTTTTCTCTGTGTCGTAAATTTGGATTGGCCTGGTTTTCTCCGGTCTAAATAGACTTGAATATCTTCCTCGCCAAGAGGAAGTCCGGCAGGACAGCCGTCAATTACAACGCCCACTGCCTTTCCATGGGATTCCCCCCAGGTCGATATTTTAAATAATGTTCCATATATTGATCCTGCTGCCATCTTTGTCTCCTTTTGTTACTCATTCAGGCTTTGATTTTGAAAACCTGTAGCTGTCACTTCTTTCTCTTCAGTATCTGCATGAAATTGAATCGAAACCTGATCTCCCACAGCCGTCAGTGCCACTAATCGTTCCGTTTCTGTCGAGACAGTATAGATCCTGTCATCTCCTGAAAGAACAATGTCATAATAAGTTCCTTCATCCTGAATAATCAGGCCAATACGGGCAACCGTACCAGTCACGGTCTCTTCCGTGGCTGTCTCGTCCTTCGATAAAGAAGCACCACTTTTTGAGAGAGCTTTTCGGTACTCGCTCAAGGCATCTGAAAGACTAGTTCCCACACCGACAGTACTGTAGCTTGACACATTTACCATCGCATACTGTTTTACCAGACCACTATCATCTTTTAAAGTCATAAAATAGGTTGGATGACTGTCAATGTTTAAAAGATAGGGAAAAGTTGCCTGATATCCATACTGTTGTACTTTTCCCTGTGCCGAAGCCATTGCCGCTTCTTCCGTTGCGCCAGAGGTACGATAAAGAGTCGTCTCTCTTGTTCTCGTATTGGTAAGGGTAAAACCAACTAAAGACTCATCGTTTCCAACGGAGGTAATCCCTGTGTAATAGTAACATTCATCATTATTGTAAATAATATTCATTCCGTAGGTGGTCGTTAATTTGTCCTTATCTGTAAAGTTTAAGACACCATGAACTAACTCGCCCCATTTTCTCACGTAACGTTCGATATTTTCCATCGGTTCTACCCGGTCAATCCATTCCGGAAGATCCTCTTTTCCATAAACATTCGTCTCTCCGGTTTGGGCATCCACTACTTCGACGCCGACTGCTGATTCTTCCGAGATACCAACTCCCGTGTCATACCGGGTAATGACCCAGTAAGGGCGTCCGCTGTCATCGATTTCAAAAGTATAATCCGTGTGTCCTTTCTTCATGTCTCTTAAAAAGGCGGCTACCTGAATGTTATTTAAAAATCTGGAACTGGAAAGATATTTTAAATTCATGCTTTCACCGGATAATTCCGTTACCAAAGTCACATCGTCCATATTGGTAGCAGACACTTTGACATAGCCGGAGGTAGTACGATTAAAAAGCCATTTTAAGAAAGAGGTATGTTCGAGTGGAGCCACATAATATAAACTTCCGTCTACATTTTGCAGTGACATCTTTCCAACTGTCACCTGACTTCCCAGACTTGGAATTTCCCCTAACTTTTTGTCTGCCAGCTGATCTGCCAATGTCTCATCAATGATTGGCACCTGATCCATATCGATATAGTCAATCTGGTCCGAAAAAGAAACTTCTTCAATTCCTCCAATCAAATCTCTGTGGGCCTGATAACGAAAAAGTGGACTGCTGTAGGCCAAA
This sequence comes from Lachnospiraceae bacterium, assembly GCA_030526985.1. GTDB lineage: Bacteria > Bacillota > Clostridia > Lachnospirales > Lachnospiraceae > SIG292. Next base: position 12,728 of record JAUNBT010000020.1, read on the forward strand.
AGAGCCAGATAACAAATGACAGCTCCAACACTTACCAAAAGTGCCGGTTTAAATTGTCTGGCTATCCCGATAATAAAACTTACTGCAAAGAGTACGAGAAGAAGCATAAATGCATTCAAACTCAAGTCCAGCACTAAAGTCCCCTGAAAAAATGAAAGGAGAATCAGTACTAAATATACAATCACAAGCCATTTTACCCACTGAATCATCGGTTTTGTCTGTTTTTTTGTTTTGACTGTCTTTCCTCTTTTTTTCTGTGCATTTCGAAATTGCTGATAAAAAGGCTGTTTTTCCAGCCATTGTCTTAATAAATTACTCCATGGATTCATCTTATCCATCCTTTCTTTTTATGTTCCTGATGCATGATAGGGCAAATGTTTTTAACCCCTACATCTCCTCTTCCAAAAGAAACATCAGGATGGAAAGTACTGCCATACCTGCGGTCTCTGTTCGCAAAATCCGATTCCCTAAGGTTAGTGTTTTTGCTCCGGCTTCCATGGCCATCCTAACCTCACTGTCATCAAATCCGCCTTCCGGTCCGATAAAGACAGCGATCGAATCTTTTCCTTTCATGGATTTTAAAAGGGTTCTCGCTCCTTCCATTCCTTCTGCATTTTCATAAGGAAGTAAAAAAGCATCCATCTCCTTAGCCTGGCGAACCGCTTCCTCAAATTTAACAGGAGAAGATACCTTGGGAATAATTCCTCTTTTTGACTGTTTTGCAGCACTTAACGCAATTTGATTAAACCGTTCCGTTTTTCTCGCCGCCTTTTTTTCATCCAGCTTTACAATAGAACGCTTCATCATCACGGGGACAATTTCATATACACCAAGCTCCACTGTCTTTTGGATAATCTGTTCCATCTTATCCCCTTTCGGAAATCCCTGAAATAAGGTGATTTTTGTTGGAAGCTCTCTCGAAGTACCTATGATATCTTCGATTGCAAGCAAAATCTCCTGGTTTCTTATCTCCTTAATCCTGCACAAGTATTCCCGGTCTTTGCCGTCACTGATTAAAACCTCTTCTCCTGGTTTCATCCGCAACACATTCTTTATATGATTATAGTCGTCTCCCTGAATTGTAATATCTTTTTCAGAGGTAATTCCATCTTCCATAAAAAAACGATACATATGCTCTCCTGTTATCCGACAGTTAAAATACGCCCTGTCCTTTCTCATGATTCTTCTGTATACAACTTTAGCATGGAACAAAAACAAAACTCTATTTTGTCCCATGCCATATTATTTTATCATTCTTCTATTGCCTTCGGCTTCCCTGTGATGGAAACCCAGTCACCCATACGGGTTATTTCTAAGATTTCAAAATTATTTTCCTCTAACGCGGCCTTTACATCCTCTTCCTTTGTATTAATAATACCAGATGTGATAAATACACCGTCTTCTTTTAAAAATCTTCCCGCAATTTTGGAAAGTGGAATAATAACGTCCGCTAAAATGTTCGCAACTACAATATCATAACAATGATCACCTAAAGAATCCATAAAATCTTCATCTGCCAAAAGATTGCCAAGAAGTGGTCGATATTGTTCTTCTGTCACCTGATTAATCTCACAGTTTTCCTTTGTGGCACGGATTGCATTCGGATCGATATCCGTTCCTACTGCCTTCTCTACTCCAAGCTTTAATCCAATAATAGAAAGAATTCCACTTCCGCAGCCGACATCTAATAATGTCTGGTGAGGCTTAATATATTTTTTTAACTGGGAAATACAAAGCTTTGTTGTCTCATGGGAACCGGTCCCAAATGCCGTTCCCGGATCAATCTGAATGATTAAATCATCTTCTTTTTTATCCTTTAATGTCTCCCAGGTTGGTTTTATTACAATATTATCATCCAGACGGAAAGGCTTGAAAAATTGTTTCCAATTATTAATCCAGTCTTCTTCCTCTGTAGTATCAAAGGTAATCTCCCCTGTTCCAACAGGCAGAAACTGTGCGATTTGATTCAATTCTTCTTTTACTTTCAAAACAATCTGTTCTAAATTCTCTTTCTCATCTACATAAAAACTGATCTTTGCTGTTCCATCATCGGGAGCAATCTCATCGGGAAGCAGATCGACATACATCGTCTTTCTGTCCTCCTCAGATAAAGGCACATGATCCATTACCTCAATTCCTTCGATACCCATCTCTTCTAAGGCGTAGCTAATCATGTCTACTGCTGCGGTTGTTGTATCTATTGTCAGTTTATTCCATTTCATTGAATTGCTCCTATCCGTCTGTGATTCCTGCTATCAGAAATTACTTCTCCCAGAAACGCTTCTTCTTTCCACTGCTATTTTCTTCTTTTCCAGTGGTCTTCGTCTCTTTCTCCGCTGTTTTTTCTGAGGCAGCTGTTTTTGTTCCATCCTCTTTGGAAGTCTTTTCAGGTTCTACTTCACCCATTGCTTCCTGGAAGGCACGCAGTGCTTTCTTTTGAGCCTCTGTCATGCGTTCCGGTACTTTAACAACAAATGTAACATAGTGATCGCCTCTTACATTCTTATTACGGATTGTAGGAACACCTTTCTTTGCTAAACGTACTCTGGTATCTGTCTGGGTTCCCGGCTTAATCTGGTATTCGTAAGGACCATCAATTGTATCAATCTTTATTTTAGCACCAAGTGCGGCCTGGGTAAAGCTGATATTTTCTGTTGAAATCAAATCATATTCCCGTCTCTGGAATTTTGGATGACGGCTTACAATCACAGATACTAATAAATCTCCCTGTGGACCGCCATTGACTCCCGGTTCTCCCTTTTCACGGATTCTCACGCTCTGACCATTATCGATTCCGGCTGGAATTGTGACACGGATTTTCTTTCTCTTCTTTACATAACCGCTTCCGCCACAGTCACTGCATTTCTCTTTTATGATTTTACCTGTTCCATGACAATCCGGACATTCCTGTACGTTTCTTACCATTCCAAACATGGACTGCTGTGTATACACAACCTGACCTTTACCACCACATTTTGGACAGGTCACTGGGGAAGTTCCCGGTTTTGCTCCTGTACCATGACAGTGTTCACAGGCTTCTTTTAAGTTAAGATCTAATTCTTTCTCTGTACCAAAGACAGCCTCCTCAAATGTAATACGGACACTGGTCTTTAAGTTTGCTCCCTTCATCGGGCCGTTTCTTCTGCTCTGGCTTCTTCCGCCGCCAAATAAATCGCCGAAAATATCTCCGAACATGTCTCCCATGTCCCCGCCAAAGTCAAATCCACCGAATCCACCGCCGCCATAGCCACCGCCGCCCTGTTCAAAGGCTGCATGACCAAACTGATCATACTTTGCACGTCTTTCGCTGTCGCTTAATACCTCATAGGCTTCTGTGGCTTCTTTGAATTTTTCTTCTGCCTCTTTATCACCAGGGTTCATATCCGGATGGTATTTTTTTGCCACCTTACGGTATGCTTTTTTAATATCAGCATCGGATGCGCTTTTATCCACACCCAACACCTCATAATAATCCCTTTTTGATGCCATATTCTCACCTTTCTCTTATACAGATTTAAGAGAACACAGTTATAGTTGCGTCCTCTTAAATCCTTTCTTACGTCTATGTCAGTTCATTAAGCGGCTTAGACCTCTTTATAATCTCCGTCTACTACATCGTCTGCCTGATAAGCATCCGCTGCACCGTCAGCTGCCTGACCGGAAGCAGCCTGTGTCTGCTCATACATCTTAGCAAATAATGCCTGTGCACTCTGCATTAATTTTTCTTTTGCAGCTTTGATTTCCTCTACATTCTCATCCGTCATGGACTCTAATGGAGCTTTCTCCACTGCTGCCTTTAATGCATCTAAATCAGCCTGAACACTTGCTTTATCGTTCGCATCTAATTTATCTCCAGCTTCCTCGAGTGCTTTCTCTGTCTGGAATACCATAGAATCTGCATCATTTCTTGTATCAACAGCTTCTTTTCTCTTCTTATCTGCAGCTTCATACTCAGCTGCTTCTTTTACAGCCTTCTCAATATCATCGTCGGACATATTGGAACCAGCTGTAATTGTAATGTGCTGTTCTTTTCCTGTTCCAAGATCTTTTGCAGATACATTCACGATACCGTTTGCATCAATATCAAAAGTTACTTCAATCTGTGGCACACCTCTTCTTGCTGGTGGAATACCATCTAAACGGAACTGGCCAAGAGTCTTATTGTCTCTTGCAAACTGTCTCTCACCCTGTACCACATGGATATCAACTGCTGTCTGATTATCCTCTGCTGTGGAGAAAATCTGGCTCTTCTTTGTAGGAATTGTTGTATTTCTCTCAATTAATCTTGTTGCCACACCGCCCATTGTCTCAATGGATAAGGAAAGTGGAGTAACATCCAAAAGAAGAATATCGCCAGCACCTGCATCTCCGGCAAGTTTACCACCCTGGATAGAAGCACCGATAGCAACACATTCATCAGGATTGATTCCCTTAAATGGCTCTTTGCCTGTTAACTGTTTTACTTTATCCTGTACAGCCGGAATACGGGTAGAACCACCGACTAACAATACTTTGCTTAATTCTGATGCAGTAAGTCCGGCATCCTTTAAAGCTGTTGTAACAGGAGTTGCTGTCTTTTCCACTAAATGAGCAGTAAGTTCATCAAATTTTGCTCTTGTCAGGTTCATATCAAAATGTTTTGGTCCTTCTGCCGTTGCAGTGATGAATGGCAGGTTGATATTCGTTGTTGTGCTAGAAGAAAGTTCTTTCTTCGCTTTCTCTGCAGCTTCTTTTAATCTCTGCATTGCCATCTTATCGGAAGATAAGTCAACACCTTCAGATTTCTTAAATTCAGCGATCATGTAATTTGTGATCACATTATCAAAATCATCTCCACCTAATTTGTTGTCACCAGCTGTGGATAATACTTCGATGACGCCATCCCCGATTTCAATGATGGAAACATCAAATGTACCGCCACCTAAGTCATATACCATAATCTTCTGCTCTTTTTCATTATCAAGACCATAAGATAATGCTGCTGCTGTAGGCTCGTTGATAATACGTTTTACATCAAGTCCTGCAATCTTACCAGCATCTTTTGTTGCCTGTCTTTGTGCATCATTAAAATATGCAGGTACTGTGATAACAGCTTCTGTTACAGACTCTCCAAGATAATTTTCTGCATCTGATTTTAATTTCTGTAAAACCATAGCGGAAATCTCCTGTGGGGAGAATTTCTTATCATCAATTGTAACCTTGTAATCGGTTCCCATATGTCTCTTGATAGAAGAGATTGTCTTATCTGCGTTTGTTACTGCCTGACGTTTTGCTGGTTCACCGACTACACGTTCTCCTGTCTTTGTAAATGCAACAACAGACGGTGTTGTTCTCATTCCTTCTGCATTATTAATAACAACCGGTTTTCCACCTTCCATAACTGCTACACAGCTATTTGTTGTTCCTAAGTCAATACCAATGATTTTACCCATAATAGATTCCTCCTAGTTTATATTTGTTTGTTTTCGATAAATTTACTTTGTTCTATCTATAGTATCAGTCTTTCGGCTGTATTTGATTATTCAGGCAAAGAATTCTAATTTGCAACCTTTACCATACTGTGGCGGAGAACCATCTCCTTATACATATAACCCTTCTGAAGCTCTTCTGCTACAACATTCTCACCTAATTCTTCATCCTCCACATGCATAACTGCATTATGGAATTCCGGATTAAATTCTTTGCCTTCGGCATTCATTGCCTCTACATGACAATCACTTAAAACAGTAAGAAACTGTTTATAAATCTTATCAATTCCCTGAACAAAAGGAAGTTCCTTTTCCTCATCGGACAAAGTCATAAGACCTCTCTCAAAATTATCAACGACCGGGAGCAGCTTTTCTAATATTTCTTTTGCTCCTACATCGTACATTCTGGAAGTTTCCTTTGCTGTACGCTTTCTGGCATTTTCAAATTCTGCCATGAGTCTTTGATATTTATCTGTCATCTCTGCGGCTTGTTCTTCACTCTTTTTTAATGCAATTTCCAATTCCCGCAAAGAACGCTTTTTGTTTCGCTTTTTTTGTTGCGGTTCTTCTGTCTCTTCCTCTGGCATTTTCTCCTCTTCGGAAGTCTCCTGTGCTGCTTCCAAAATATCGGATTCCTCTAAATCCATATCAGGTTTCTCTAAACCTTCTGAATCTAAAACATCCTGTTCCATCTCTTTCATGGTCTCATCCACTTTCTGATTCTTATCTTCCATCAAGCTGTTACCACCTTTCTATGTCTTCTTATTAAAGATATCATCCAATTCACCAGTCAGATTCTTTAGCGTCTTTACTACTTTTTTATAATCCATCCGTTTCGGACCGATAATTCCGATGGTTCCGGTACCGCCTTCTTCCATCTCATAGGTAGCTGTCACCACACTGCAATCCTTTAAATTCTGATTCGATGTCTCCGTGCCGATGTATACCTGAATTCCATGCTTATCTTCCCTTGTCATGGTGTCATCTAAAAGCTTTGTAAGTTCTTTCTTTTCCACCAATGCATCCAAAAGTCTTGATGTCTGTTCCCTGTCACCAAGTTCAGGATACCGTAAAATATTCGCTGTTCCACCGGTATATACTTCAACCTCATCCACATCATGGATTGCTTCCACAATTCCCTGAAATATTTCTTCTAAAATAGAAGCGTGCATACCCGCCTGTACCTTCATGGTATGTACCAGTTCCAGGTTAATATCCTTTAATGTTAATCCCTGCAAAAAGGAATTAAGAAGAATATTCAATTTTAATACTTCTTCATTCTTAAGGCTGTTCTCTGTATAAATCATCTGATTCTTTACAACATTGCCTTCCACTACGATAACGGCTAATAACTCATGTTCATCCACCTGAGAGACTTGTATGAACTTAAGCTTCGATTCTTTCAATTGAGGCGATGTCACTAAAGTTGCATAATTCGTATTCGTTGCCAATACAGTTGCAACCTGTTCTAACATCTTCTCCATCCGGTCTACCCGGACTAGAAGTTCTTTCCTCTCCTCCTGGTCGGCCTCTTTCTCCTGCATCAGTTGATCTACATAAAACCGATATCCAAGGTCAGAAGGAATTCTTCCTGCAGAGGTATAGGGCTGAATAATGTATCCCATCTCCTCTAAATCCGCCATCTCATTCCGAATCGTGGCGGAGCTTAAATTCAAATCTGTATACTTGGAAATGGTTCTAGATCCGACTGGTTCACCGGTTTCCAAATAGTTTGCAATCACTGCCTGCAAAATCTTCTGCTTTCTCTCATCTAGTTCCACTCTGCCACTCTCCTTTCTTTTAAGCTTATTAGCACTCACTCATATCGAGTGCTAATATCTTTTATAGATAAACTACCACTTATTCTATCCTCTGTCAAGAGAAAATTTAATTTTTTTTCATTTTCGCTATTTTTAATCTTATCAAGCAAGTCTGTCCCACTGATTCTGTGTACGAAAAAACATAAAAAAGGAACAATTTCGGAAAATAGAAATCATAAACTTCCGAAATTGTCCTTACAATCGTTATGTACTACTGCTGTTTTTGAAGGGTGGCAATCAGTTTTGAACTGCCGCCATTCCAGGATACCGTAAGATACCGGACGCCCCAGCTGTTGCATCGGTCGTGGCTGTCCAGATAAAGATCAATATGTGCTTCTTTGATTGCACCGCCACAATCTTCCGCCACAAATTCATGCCCACCAATCAGCACTTTCGTTCCATAGGGGATGACCCGGGGATCTACGGCAATCGTTCTACCCTGAGTCGCCTTTGCACCGGTCGAAGTCGCACCGCCGCTCCACGGACCGTTGCACTGGGCACAAGGGCAATATGCCGTAATCTTAAAGGTCATGGAATGCTCATAATCTGCCGCCGTTTTATCCGTATTCGAATAAAATACATCCTGAATAGAAACAACCTTCTTTTGATCGGCCCTGCTTTGTTCCTCCTGCTTTCTCGCCTCTAACTTTTCACTGAATGTCTGCTTTGCCTCGTCACCGTTGGCCTCATCCTCTTCATCTAAAAGCTTCTGCCCCTCTTCTTTTTTAAACTCTTTCAAATCCTCTGTAACGGATGTCTGGGCATATTCATTTTCCCGTTTAATTTGGGCAAGAAGAGCTTCTTTTTCTAACTCTTCAAGAAATGCCTTATCCCGTTCTTCGATAATCTGTTCTAAATTATCTTTAATCCTCTCATCTTCCGACAAATAGGAAAATGTATCCATATAATCTTCTTCCCTGTTTTTTACTGTCTCAGTAATCTCCTGCCCATCCGTCTCCTGGTGTGCCGTAAACATCAAAACACCAAAAAAACAGATCAGAAAAAAGATTGCTGTCACCTTATATTTTATGTTTCCCCGCATCTTTATCCCTCTTTTGTATTTAAAAATTCACATAAAACAAAATTGCTCACATCAAAACCCCGTTGTGTAAACCGGAGCCATCCTTCTTCTTTTATAAGAAGACCTTCCTTTTCATAATGACTGATTACATCCCCAAACACCTCATTCATATCCATCCCATATCTTTCTAAAAAGGTCTGGGCATGAATTCCCTTTATCTTTCGCAGTCCAAGAATCATCGCTTCTTCCATCTGTTCCTGTAAAGAAAGAATCTCTACTTCTTCCCTGTCAGAAAAATCTCTCCATGGATTCTTACTATACTCCTTTAAATCTCTTGTATTCGAAAAACGCATATCTCGGATACAGGATGCTGCTCCTAAACCAAAACCAATATAATCGCCCCGGTCCCAGTATAATAAGTTGTGCCGGCACTCCTTTCCCTTTTGTGCGTAATTGGATATCTCATATCTTTCATATCCCTTTTCAGCCAGGATTTCCTTTGTGCGTTCGTACATTTCTCGCTCCGTATCTTCATCTGGAAGAAGTTGTTTTAACTGTTTTTCTTCATAAAAAGGAGTTCCCTCTTCCACAATCAGACTATAGGCCGATATATGTGCCGGTTCTAATTGTAATACCCGTTCAAGGGAGAGTTCTAAGGAGGAGATTGTCTGATAAGGAATTGCCGACATAAGGTCTATATTAATATTGGAAAATCCTTCTTCCACTGCCGCATCATAGCTCCTTAGAAAGTCTTCGTAGCTGTGAATTCTTCCAAGAAACCGAAGTTCTTTGTCTACTGTACTTTGAAGACCCATACTCAATCGATTCAAACCGACGCTCTTAAGAGCATGCAAACCCTTTTTTGTCAGTGTTCCCGGATTCGCTTCCATACTGATTTCAGCTCCCAAAGATACCGAAGAGTTCCAGTATAAACTTTCTATAATCCGGCTAATCCACTCCGGTTTTAAAATAGAAGGAGTTCCACCACCAAGATAGACACTTTTTATGAACCATTCCTTTTCTCTGGAAAAAAAGATCTCGATTTCACGAATCAACGCATTTACATAGGCTTCCATCTCCTCTTCCCTTCCATCAAAGGAAAGGAAATCGCAGTAACGGCATTTCCTTACACAAAATGGAATATGAATATAAACTCCTAATCCTTTTTTTACCATCTTAATTATCATCCAGCTTTAATACGCTCATAAAGGCTTTCTGTGGAATCTCCACACTGCCTACCTGACGCATCCGCTTCTTTCCTTCTTTCTGTTTCTCTAAAAGTTTTTTCTTTCTTGTAATATCACCGCCGTAACATTTTGCAAGAACGTCTTTGCGAACCGCTTTTACTGTCTCTCTGGCAATAATTTTACTTCCAATCGCCGCCTGGATTGGCACCTCAAATAAATGTCTCGGAATCTCTTCTTTTAATTTTTCACACATCTTTCTGCCTCTTTCATAAGCCGAATCTGCGTGTACAATAAAGGAAAGTGCATCCACCTCTTCTTTATTAATTAAAATATCAAGCTTCACCAGTTCCGAGCGAACATAGCCTTTCATCTCATAGTCAAAAGAAGCATATCCTCTAGAACGGGATTTTAATGCATCAAAGAAATCATAAATAATTTCATTTAACGGAAGCTCATATTTTAAAAGCGCTCTTGTCTCTTCCATATATTCCATGCTGATATAAACCCCACGCCGCTCCTGACAAAGCTGCATAATCGCTCCTACGAATTCTGTCGTCACCATAATCTCTGCGGAGACCATCGGTTCTTCCATATATTCAATCTGGGAAGGATCCGGAAGATTTGTCGGGTTCGTAAGCTCAATCATGGTTCCGTCTGTTTTGTGAACCCGGTAAACTACACTGGGAGCCGTTGTGACCAAATCTAAGTTGTATTCTCTCTCCAAACGCTCCTGAATGATTTCTAAATGCAACAATCCAAGGAAACCACAGCGAAAACCAAATCCTAAAGCCACGGAAGTCTCCGGCTCAAAAAAGAGAGAGGCATCATTTAACTGCAATTTTTCTAAAGCATCTCGTAAATCCGGATATTTGGCCCCGTCTGCCGGATAGAGTCCACAATATACCATCGGATTTACTTTCTTATAACCCGGAAGAGGCTCTTTGCAAGGGTTGGCCGCATCAGTCACAGTATCACCTACCCGAGTATCCTTCACATTTTTTAGACTGGCTGTAATATATCCAACCATTCCCGCCGAGAGTTCGTCACAGGGAATGAACTGTCCTGCTCCAAAGGTTCCCACCTCCACAACTTCAGCAGTGACTCCTGTCGCCATCATAAGCATATTCGTTCCCGGTTTAATCGTACCTTCCATGATTCTCGCAAAAATAATGACACCCTTGTAAGAATCATACACACTGTCAAAGATTAACGCCTGAAGCGGCCCATCCGGGTCACCCTCCGGTGCCGGAATCTTCTCTACAATCTGCTCTAACACATCTTCCACATTGAGTCCGGATTTTGCAGAAATCCGGGGAGCATCCTGTGCCTCAATCCCAATCACATCTTCAATTTCGGCGACAACTCTATCCGGATCTGCACTAGGAAGATCAATCTTATTGATAACCGGCATAACTTCCAAATCATGATCTAGTGCCAGATACACGTTCGCAAGGGTCTGTGCTTCAATTCCCTGTGCCGCATCAACAACTAAAACAGCACCTTCACATGCCGCTAAACTTCTTGATACTTCATAATTAAAATCCACATGTCCCGGGGTATCGATCAAATTAAATAAGTATTCTTCTCCGTTCTTTGCCTTATAGACAATGCGCACAGCCTGGGATTTAATCGTAATTCCACGTTCCCGCTCCAATTCCATATTATCTAGTACCTGTGACTGCATCTCTCTGCTGGTCAACAATCCTGTCTTTTCTATAATTCGATCTGCCAAAGTCGACTTTCCATGGTCAATGTGGGCAATGATACAAAAATTTCGTATATTTTTCTGGTTTTCTTTTGCCATTCTTATTCTTGCTCCTTCTAATGTTGTTTCGCCTTTATCATATCATAACACTTCTGCTTTTGCAATTTGTAACTGTTTCAATCCAGGCAAATGATTGCAAAAAAATTGAATTGCTGCCCCCTTTCAAGGCTTTATTTCCCCTTAAGAACCGTATAAAGAAGCTTTGCTAACGGTTCCATTGCATTTTTTACTTCCTGAACAGTATTGGTCTGGGCACCTGCCTCAATCAACATACTTCTCGGTTTTAAATGAAGGTTATAGCGGTATCCTTTTAAATATATTTTCCGGGTAAATCCAGGAAACTGCTTTGCCGCTTCTAACTGCATCTGAAGACTAAAGGCCAAATTTGACTCCTTGTTTGGATTTTGCAAATAACCGATATCTCCATTTTTTGCAGTACGGCTAAGACCATTAAAAAACATAATCTGTGCTGTTTTTTTTCCATTAATCGTTGTTACTAATTTTTTATTGCCGCCTACTGCATCTCGGTGAAGATCGATAACTACCTCAATCGATGGATATTTTTTCAGTATTTTTACGACATTATTTCCGGCGTAGGTATATGCCCTGCTCCGGTCTAATACTCCATTTATTGTATCATAGACAGATCGGTCATGATATA
>JAUNBT010000263.1:0-3341 GCA_030526985.1 Lachnospiraceae bacterium
GGGCATTTTCATTCAAGAGTTCGACGAAAGTCGAACTTTCCTATCATATAAAAAAGACAATCCTGATTGTCCTGTTTCCAAGGCTTTCTTACTAGTAATTATTATTGCACGTGCCCCAGTTGCACTAATTAAAAGATTTTTTGTCTCTCCCGCCTCACGGAGCTTTTTCAATGATTCCGTAGCTTCGCGCTGCATATAATTTGGCTGAAGCACATAGGTTCTTAGCCTCTCAACAGTTTGATGTATTCTCTCTTTTTTTTCTTATAAATTGGTTCATAAGTTTCAGAAATCCAATTTTCTGTAAGTATATTAGCACGATTCCACATACGTGCAAACTCAGTTTCTGTACTATTTATGACTTCACCTTGTGTCATAGATGATATTTTCAGGTTCCATTCTTTATTTGCTTTTAATGCCCCTTTCTTTTTACTAGCATTGCGATTAACTCATATCATTTTTGATGAAGTCTCAAGGAGGTGTCATTAAATGAAACTTTCTATGACACTTCCCGTTTCCCTGCCTTCATTGAAAAACATCTCTCTTTTAATTAAAATCTTTAAAAAGCCAATATAAAATGAATCCCAAAATAACCTGAATCATAATTATACCTTCCTTTTCCTTTTTTATAACTACATATTACCACTAATAAAGTCCCAAAATCATCTCTTGGGATTCGAATCTATGTTCTCGTTCCACATTCTGATACCGCTACTTTACACCATCTTTCCAAAAATTCCAGCATTGTGTGTAATAACCATGTTTTCTTATTTGGCTTGCCACTTCGCTTACTATATACATCCTGTCTGCCTTTGAAAAAAGAGTAGAAATAATTGGCATGTTTCGGAGTAATTGTTTCTGGTATGATTCGTTCTCCCTGTTCTTTAAATTTCATGTTAACATTGGCAATTGCATCAATAGCCGACTCCATGCATTGTGTCTCTTTCTTATAGGGAATTCCTGCTAAATCAAAAATAGATTGAAGGCGTTGGACTTCCGCTTCGAGCATATGAACCTTATTTGTTAATTCAGAAATTTTATTTTCTTCTTCCATAGCAACACCTCCATATTTTGATTTAAACATCATAATCCCATTATCATCTCTCGCCACCTAAAGCCTTCACAGTAAAATCATCCCTCGTACCCTCAAAGAACTTATCCAGAACTCCTTGAAACACCAAATTATCACTAACCATAGAAAATAATGTCATTGACGATTTCAACTTTAAATCATCTGGATATCCCATCACTTCACTTGCATTATTAGAATCCAACTCCAACAAAGCTTTTGTTATCTCAATAAGTCTTGCGCCAAGAACTGGATGGTTGATATAGGCCTGCGCCTCTTCTTTATCTTTAATTGCATAAACCCTTGATATCTCGCTAAACCCAAGCCCCTGAATCTGTGGAAAAATATACCAGATCCAGTGACTTCTTTTATAACCGGATTTAATTTCTGATAATGCTGTGTTGTAGTTGCGTTCTTGCGCCTTTATGAAGCGCTCTAAATTTGATGTATCATTTTCTATCATTGTGTTCACCTCCAAATTTGAACTGTATTGATCCACTAATTATTTACACAAGATACTTTTTCTTCCAGATTTTCTTATATTGGTAGCTACATTCAGTCAAATCAGTGTAATCGAAGTCAGTATGCATGTTACCTGAACTGTCCACAATCATTGTCATATTTGACCAGTCTGCATTCTCTTTCTTTCTCTCCTTTGACACTATTGCATCTATCTTTGAGAAGTTCTTTAACAAAGCATCTTCCGACACATCTAGAAGATCATAACATTTCGTGTACTGATTACCTTTTTTTATATAAAACGCAAATGTATAGGATGCATTTCCATATTCCAGATAAATAACAACCTTATCCCATCCCTGAATTAGATAACCCCTTATTTCCTCAAAAATACTTTGATACACTTTATCGTTTATCATACTTTTCCTCATCAATTCTTAAAAACTGTTATATTCTTATCACCATCTATACTATATGACATCTTAAACTCTGCTGGTCTATTGGATATTCCCTTATACACAGGCTCTACTTTTAATCTAACATCAGATCCATTCTTCACGGCTTCCGCGAGTTCTCTTTCAAGTTTTGCATAGTCACCTTGATTCAGCTTTGAATCCATTGGAACAAGATTTCCTAATTTATCACTCCCACCAAACTGATGACCTATCAAATGCGCCTTGTGATCACCCTTATGATAATCTTGTCCTTCATACGTACGTACTTCTTCCATATTTCTAGTATAACTAGAATCACACATTTTCAATTTACCTTCTGCCGAAGCAAGTCTTCCATTACTGTCTGTTGTGTATTTATAACCATTGACATTAAATTCATTATCAGGGAGTAACTTATTCCCATTCCTAAACTTAACACCATTATCATCTAGCGATTTTGCTACTGCTTTACTGGTATCCTCTACCTGATTTGCCTTTTTTTCATAATCTGAACAATCATCGGTCAGATCGGCAACGACTTCTGTTTTTTTCTTCACATCCACTGTAACATCAACGGTATCTGATATATTCTCAATAGTTTTACCCGAATCAATAATTCCTTCAGCAACTTTAGCCACATCGTGTGCGGCATCTGCCGCGTCAACAACTTTTTCTCCTGTCTTTGCAATATCTTTTACAGTATCCAAATGCTCGATATATTTTAAAGCCCCAATAACCGGTAATATACCTATCGCATCCAATGCAAGTCTGGCAGCAAAATAATCTCCTTCACCCCAATGAGTCATATCATACGCAAAATCTCTTACATCTAGTGGTGTATCTACACTTGCAATCGACGCCGCAACACTACCGCCAAGCGATAATAGTGTTTCCTGTTCATCCTCAGAAAAATCTCCCAAAACCATTTTTTTAGCGCTTTTAAATACATAGCTGCCAGCATCAGACAGCTTACTCTTTGTGGCATACAAGAGGCTGGTCTTCATCTTAGCCTCATGCATCAATTCTCTAAAAGCCTCACAGTCATAGACACCAATTGCCGCTTCCAATACTTTGACGACACTATCATAATCTTCTTTTTCTGCTAAAGACACTACCTGACTGGCAATATCCAACATATATGAATACTGATAGGCCGACAATGCATATTCAAGCTTTTTATTGTCCGGATATTTTTCTTCTCCATCTAATAGAGTTTTAAAGGATTCCTTATATGATTTTTGTTCGAACAAATTCGTGGCATTATTTAGGATTTTATAAATCTCTTTATAACTATTAAGTTCTGACTCCAAGGATTCCTTTAGATCCACAAAATCTTTCTCATTGACCTTTTCGATATATGCTTCCAACAATTTGATATTCTC
>JAUNBT010000263.1:3351-4200 GCA_030526985.1 Lachnospiraceae bacterium
CATATAAATCATTCGCAATTATGTACTGAGAATATGATTTATCAATACCGCATATCGTCGCCATTGCATCAATATATTTTTTGTCGCTATAATCCTTTTCCGCACTTTTCAATGCAACATTACAGGAATTCTCAAGTTCAACATAATCCAATTTTTCCTGCGCTAGCTCCGATATTTCACTAACTTTTAATTTTGAAAAAGCAACCAATACCGACTTTGTATCTTCGTAAGATACTTTTTCCTTATCCAAGTCATTTAATGTAGTGTTGATACATTCTTCAACTATTAATTCAAGATTACTCATATCTTTCTTGCTGTAAGAATGCTCATTCATAAATTCGACAGCTTTCTCATAGTCTCCGCTTTTCAACAGTGTCTCAACCCGCTGAGCAGAATTTGTGTAAAAAGCCATAAAAGCAACTATAACTACAACTGTACTCAATATAACTAATACCCATTTTCTTGATATTCGTATGTGCATGATTTTTCACCTTTCTCTGTTGTGTTTTATATTTCACTTTTTATCTTTTGTTATTAGTCCTTTCTGATCCTTCAGATATTGACGAACTCGAAACTACTTCACATTCAACACACAACACAACTCATCTTATGCCATTCCTCTCCACCCCAAGAGGATGTTCCAATTCCATGGTCTTGAAAAATTCATCTCGAAAAAACTGCTCATCTGTAGATGGACTATTTAAAAATCTGGCAATCCTACCCGCTCCCTTATTCATCCCATTAGCTAAAGTATATTTTAGTAAAGTTAACTTTAGTTAATCTTGTTCTTTTTCTTTATTATTGTCAAGGTAGTGTAACATATTTCATTATACTTTTCGTCATTCCAAT
>JAUNBT010000264.1 GCA_030526985.1 Lachnospiraceae bacterium
AGTTAAAAGCTTATGTTGTCGGAGTAGGAATTCTTATCCTGATTCTTGTTTTAATGGCATTTGGAGAACGGTTCTTTTGCCAATTCCTGTGTCCGATGGGAGCCATCTTTTCCCTTCTTCCAGTTTTGCCACTGATGCAATACAGAAGAGACCGAAAAAATTGTATTCCTGGCTGCAGTGCCTGTAAAAAGAACTGCCCAGTCAGAATGGAGATTGATGGAGATTCGAAAAAATCAGGAGAATGTATCCAGTGCGATACCTGCGTGGGCATCTGTCCGAAAGGCAATATCAGCCGGACAGTCAAAGGTCCAAAAGGCGCCGATATCCTGTTTATACTCATAAAAACAGCAATTCTTATGGCAGTCTGCATCTATTTCTTTTAAAAAATGAGAAGAAGGGAGAGTGAAAAAGTGAAAAACAAATGGAATTTCAAAGAAACATGGAACAAGTGGAGGGAATCCGCAAAAGATAAATGGCAAAATTTCCGCCACAATAAAAATATGCCAGAGCTTAATCTGTCCATCCTTCCCGCAATCATAGTTCTTACCGTGGCAGCCGTTGCCATCTTACGCTATGAGCCTGTGGCCGGACAGGGAAGTAACCTGGTAAACCTGTTAGAACAATACGAGCAAAAAATGAATGCCTCCTTAGAAGCTGCTGAGGCGACAACGGAAGCGGCGACGAAAACCGAGGCACAGACATTTACCGACGGTGTCTATAAAGGAACCGGAACCGGCTTTGGCGGAAAAATCACAGTTCAGGTTACCGTGGAGCAGCAAAAAATTACGGCGATCGAGGTATTGTCTGCGCCTGGTGAGGACAGCTCCTTTTTTAATAAAGCAAAAGGCGTAATCGACAGCATCATTGCGGCCCAGAATGTGGAGGTAGATACCATAACCGGTGCCACCTACAGCTCAAGGGGAATTATTGCAGCAGTAAAAAATGCACTTTACGGAACAGAGGATAACAATACAACTGCTTCCTCCGGCTCAAGTTCTGGCAGCGCAGGCTCCACTCCAACAACAGATGTGCCGGAAGATGGTTACGAAGACGGAACTTATACGGGAACCGGAACCGGCTTTGGCGGCAAGATTAAGGTGCAGGTAAAAATCAAAAACAGTAAGATAAAGTCGATTAAAATATTAGAAGCCTCCGGTGAAACTCCTTCCTATTTGAAAAAAGCGAAGGCAGTGATTAAGACAATCATTAACAAACAGACTCCGAATGTATCTGCAGTAAGCGGTGCGACCTATTCTTCCAATGGAATTATCAAAGCAGTACAAAATGCTTTAAAGAAGGCAGCAAAAACCGACAGCGATGAGGATGATGATGATTCCAAAAAGGAAGAGGACAATACTTCTGACAGCACAGACAATACAGATACCAGCTATCAGGATGGAACCTACAGCGGAACTGGAACCGGTTTTCGGGGAACCATTACTGTAAAAGTGACAATTAAAGACGGAAAAATCACAGCAATTGAGGTGACAGACGGTGGCAAGGACGATAAAGCATTTTTAGAAAAGGCAAAGGCGATTATCGAAACAATGATTGCAAACCAGACGGCAGATGTGGATACTGCCACAGGGGCCACCTATAGTTCCAAAGGAATCATAGAAGCAGTAAAAAATGCATTGAAAAAAGCAGCAGGCAATTCATCGGGAGAGGAAAGCACCAATTCTTCTTCCACCACAGCTCAAAATGAGCAGGCAGAAGGAACCACTTCCCAGACGAACAGTGGCACAACAGCACAGACGGATTCCTCTGATCAGACAGAATCCGGTCAGACCTCATCCACTGAGTCCCAGAATTCATCTACAGAAGCGACTCAGGACGGAAGCTCCACAACAGCAGCAACAACCGCTTCCTCAGAGTCCACAACTGCTTCCAGTTCCAAATACAAAGATGGAACTTATACAGGAAGTGCCATGGGATTTGGAGATACAATCACAGTGACGATTACCGTTTCCGGAGGAAAAGTGACTAAAATCAGCGTATCCGCCGCTGACCCAAATGAATTTGTCTATGATGATGAATTTAAGTCCGCTTTAAATAAGCTGGCCCAAAAGATAGTATCCAACCAGTCTACAGACGGCATCAGCGCGGTGAGCGGTGCCACCTATAGCTCCAAAGGAATCTTAAATGCGGCGAAAAAAGCATTAAATAAAGCTTTAAACGAATAGATTTCTTGCAATTCATCATTAAGTACCTTATAATAGAACGAGGAAAAACGACGTATTGGTTTTTCCTCGTTTTTTGTGCAATAAGCCGCCAAGCAGAAATCGTGCTTGCACGAATTTCTATTTGGCGGCCAATGGACACCGAGCGGATACGCAAGAGTGCAATAAGAGGAAATTTTCATAGAAATAAAAAGGAGACAGATATGTTTTCGCAACGAGTAGAGAATGTCAGAAAAAATTCATCTCTTGTCCACTGCATTACCAATTACGTGACGGTAAATGACTGTGCGAATGTAGTCTTAGCCTGCGGAGCTTCTCCTATTATGGCAGACGACCCGTCTGAAGCGGCACAGATTACGTCAAATTGTCAAAGTCTTGTTCTGAATATGGGGACTCTGAATAAAAGACGGTTAGAAGCCATGATTTTAGCCGGAAAGCAGGCCAACAAATTTTCTCACCCGGTCATTTTAGATCCGGTAGGAGCCGGAGCTTCTTCCATGCGGCGGGAAGCATTAAAGCAGCTTTCAAAAGAAGTCCGTTTTTCTGTAATCAAAGGAAATATTTCTGAGATGAGGGCATTGTTTGCGGCCAATATCAGACCGGGGAAAGGCGTGGATGCCAGAGAAGCCGATATCGTGACGGAAGCGAATTTAACGGACCAGATTGCCTACGCAGCTCGTCTTTCTTCCATGACAGGAGCGGTCATTATTGTGACCGGGGCCCTTGACCTTGTCGTCTCAGAAAAGCAGGCCTATGTCATTTACAATGGACATCCGATGATGGCAAGGATAACCGGTTCCGGCTGTATGCTGGGGGCCCTTTTAGGTGCCTTTGCCGGTTCCAATAAAGAGGCACCCTTAGAAGCGGCGGCCGCCGCTGTGGCAATGACCGGAATCTGCGGTGAACGGGCCGGAAAAAAAGTAGAGATAGAACAGAAGGGAACCGGTTCCTTTCGCACTTATTTTATAGACGAAGTCAGCTTAATTACTGGAAATGATGTGGAGCAGGAAAAAAAGATAAAAAGATATGAATATAAAGATTCTTGGAGGATAGAAGATGAAGGTTGAAAAAAGTCAGATGCTTTTATATGCAGTGACAGACAGTGGATGGCTGAATGGCCGAAGCCTTGCAGAAGATGTGATAAAGGCATTAAAAGGCGGTGCTACATTTTTACAGCTCAGGGAAAAAGAATTAGACCGGGAGAGCATTTTAAAGGAAGCGATTGAAATCAAACAGGCAGCAGTCCAATTTGGTGTTCCTTTTGTCATTAACGACGACCCGGCCATTGCAAAGGAATGCGACGCGGATGGAGTTCATGTGGGACTTTCCGATGCAGAGATTGGAAAGGCGAGAGAACTTCTTGGCCCGGATAAGATCATCGGTGCCTCCGCCCACAATGTGGAGGAAGCGTTGCAAGCTCAGGCAGAAGGGGCCGATTACCTTGGGGTAGGTTCTGTATTTACAACTTCTACGAAGAAAAATGTACAAAATATGCCTAAAGAAACATTGAAAGCAATCTGTGAGGCAGTGGATATTCCGGTTGTGGCAATCGGTGGAATCAATGAAAATAACGTCGATGAGCTTTGTGGAACCGGCGTGGACGGTGTTGCAGTCGTCTCTGCCATATTTGCAAAAGAAGATATTGAAATGGCAGCCGCCAATCTGCGGCAAAAAGCACTCAAAGTGAGAGGATGGTAAACGGATGAAGAAAGTATTAAGTATTGCAGGTTCAGATTCCAGCGGTGGAGCAGGAATCCAGGCAGATTTAAAAACAATTTTAAGCCACCAGATGTTCGGCATGACAGCAATCACGGCTCTGACGGCCCAGAATACAACCGGAGTGTACGGCATCAGCTCCGTGACACCGGAATTTTTAGCACAGCAGTTAGACTGCGTTTTTCAGGACATTTACCCGGACGCAGTCAAGATCGGGATGGTATCTGACCCGGTTCTGATTGAAGTCATTGTAGAAAAATTAGGAGAATATAAAGCAAAGAACATCGTAGTCGAT
>JAUNBT010000265.1 GCA_030526985.1 Lachnospiraceae bacterium
ATCTACACACAGCTTGTTTTTCCCTTCAGGAGAAATATCGGGATCGACCGCATTGCGCACCCATTCCTGACACAGCTTTAGGCTGCTTTTCTCTGTATATTCGGCAAAACGAGTCATATAGAATACAAGACGCTCCGTTATCCCCCCTCCATATGCCATAGCCTGCTCATAAAGTTCTTGGTACACATAATCGCCCAGCGCAAAAACAATATCCTCCTTGCGCTTAAAGTAGGTATAAAATGTGCCGTTTGATACACCACAGGATTTTGTTATCTCCTCAACGGATGTGTTTATCAGGCCTTTTTCACATATTATATTTTTTGCCGCTTCAAGAAGCTTTTTTTTTGTCTCTATAGCAGCAAGTTGTCTGTTTGTCACATTACCACCTCCTATTTCGTAATTTCATTGTATCACATTCACTGACTTGTAGTCAATGACTTTTAATCACCTTTTTTTGTAGGTATGCACATAGATCACTTTGCAAGAAAATAGCAGCCAACTACAAAAGTTGACTGCTATACAGACTGGAAACTATTCACTTTCTCTTCATTTATTAACTAATTACTCATGAATCTCTAGTGGTAATCCATCTGGATCTTGAAAGAATGTCATTTTTTACCTGTAAATGTATCCAACCTTACTGGTTCTGTTTGAATACCCTTTGTTTGTAACCATTGAACGGACACGTCAACATCCTCTACTGCAAAAGCCAAATGGCGTAAACCACAGGCCTCTGGATAACTTGGGCGAACAGGTGAATTCTTGATAATGAACAGTTCTATCTCCAAATCTCCACAAGCAAGATCAATTTTATAATCATCTTTGTCCTCACGATAATTTTCTCTGATTATAGAGAAACCCAATAAATCTGTATAGAATTCTTTGCTTTTCTGATAATCATTTCCAATAATTGCAACATGATGAACCTTTTTCAATAGCATAGCCTTTCTCCAATCATATTTCAGTTTTCTATAAAATAGCTTTCTTATACTCTTTCAAAAATAGAATCAGTGTCGTACTTCCTGCCAGCGTATCCGCTATAGGTTCTGCAAGAAAAACTGCCATCACCTGATTCGGCATTATATGTGGAAGAATAAAAATGAGTGGTAACAGCAGAATCACTTTACGCAGTATGGCAAGAAATACCGATACCCTGGCGTTGCCCAGCGCAAGAAACGTATTTTGACATGCGTATTGTACACCTGTAATTCCAAGAATGGCAAAATACACTCGTATCATTTTTACGCTGTAATCAATCAGTCCTGTATCGTTGGTGAAGAGACTAATAAATATTTTAGGAAGAAACAAGATAATACCCCACAATAGGCAAGCATAAATAACACTTGTTCCAAATAGTAATTTAAAATTCTCTGATACTCTTTTCCAATTCCCAGCACCATAATTATAGCTTGTAATTGGCTGTGCTCCCTGGGAAAATCCCTGAAGTGGCAATGTTACAATCTGCATCACCGTAGAAAAAATCGCCATACTTCCTACCGCCAGATCACCACCATATTGTAAAAGCGAACGATTAAAAGCAATGGACACAAAGCTTTCTGTTATGACCATCATGCAAGGGGATAATCCCAGTGCCATACAGGAACAAAGGCATTTGAAATCGAATCGTATATGCTGTAGTCTTAGTTTTACAGACTGATTTTTTCTGGTTAGAAATGCAACAGCAATGATGACAGAAACAATCTGCGAGAGTACCGAAGCAATTGCCGCACCTTTTACGCCTAAATTCAATGTAAAAATACAGATTGGGTCAAGTATGATATTAAGTCCCGCACCTAAAAGCACCGCAATCATGGTAACTGTTGTAAATCCCTGTGCTGTAATAAATGCAGTTAATCCAATCGTCAATTCTACAAAAACAGTACCCACCATATATACCTTCAAATACTCCATTGCATATGGTAAGGTATTGCTACTTGCTCCGAAAAACAGGAGAATTTCCTTTGAGAACCAAAGACCAATGACAGTCAATAAAATACTTACTGCAACAAGTCCGAAGGTGCATACTCCTAATATTTTTTCTGCTTCTTCCTTATCATTTCTCCCTAATGCCATTGATGCTTTCGGAGCACCGCCAACTCCCATCAGTTGACCGAATGCTGATACAATCAAAGTCACTGGCATACATATCCCTATTCCTGTTAATGCAATACTGCCGATTTCAGGAATATGTCCGATAAAAATACGGTCAACCATATTATAGACCAGCACAATTAATTGAGAAATAACTGAGGGGATAACCATGCGAATAAAAAGTTTTGATATCTTGTCCGTTCCCATATTATTCGACATATATTTTCTCTCCATCTTCCGGAACCGATAAGCTTTCTGAAAATCCATGTTCTTTTGCATATATCTTCAATTCTTCCCTGGAAAGATTCCAATGATTTTCTGCTTCCATATGCGTTGCAATGATTTTTGCACAGGGTGCTGCCTGATGAACCAGTAGAACATCTTCAGCACCCATAATAAGCTGTTCTCCATGTACATTATTTGCCCCTGCATTTACAATAATCACTTCCGGCTGATACGTTTTTATTGCAAGTTCCACATCCTTATTCCACACCGTGTCCCCAGCCAGATATACTGTTTTCTCGGATTCTGATTGAAATACAACTCCGCATACATTTCCCAGATGTTCTAAAAACTTTTCATTTACATATCCATGAACCCCACCAGTTTTGTGTAAACGGATTCCTTCAAAACTCGTCTCTAAGGTTAATACCTTAACATCCGTAAATCCATCCTCCAGCATTTTTTCCTTCTCTGTCTCATCCTGTACAAACATTGGTACATTTTGGGACAATGCTTCTTTTGCCTCTGCATCAAAATGGTCTCGGTGAAGATGCGTAACGATCACGGCATCTGGATGAATTAACTCTTCTATCGGAACCGGCAAGTCTACTAATGGATTATTGGCATTTGACCTTTTTGCGTTCGGAAATGGAGGATAAGTTCCTTTTTTCGCAAAGATAGGACCAATTAAAAATTCTTTCCCCGCATAAACTATTTGTAATGTTGCATTTCTGATTTGTCGAATCTCCATATTTTCATTCTCCTTTTTGGATTAATTACATACTGTATTATTTATTGACACATTGTTCATGATTTAGTATAGTGTAGAAAACCAAAAATGAAAAATACAAAAATCAAAATATTGAATAGTTCCTTACATATTCTCGAAAAATGTCAGGGATTTTTAAAGGAGACCAACATGAATAATAAAGCCCCATGAAAAACAGATCGAAGAACCATCTATACACAAAATGTAATAAAAGAATCTCTGCTTGAATTATTGTCTGAGAAGACATTTGATAAATTGACTGTTTCACAACTATGCAAGCAGGCTGACCTGACGAGAACAACGTTCTATGTTCACTACAATAATTTGACGGATGTACTGGATTCTGTAATTGAAGATGCACTGGAAATAGCAGCTACCACAGATTCAGACAATGATACAGCTTTCTTTCCTGCATGCCAGCGTATTGCAGACATGCCAAAATATCGTTCATTATTTATGGATGAAACATTGTCAGGGTATATCGTCAAAAAAATGTTCCAATATGAGAAAAACATCCTCATGCCACAGCTTATGAATGATTCTCACCTCTCAAAAACGGAAGCTGAGTTACTCTTTCGTTTTTTGTTAAATGGTTCCTTTTCTGTGAATAAGGAATTAGGGTGGGATAAAAATGACACATGGTATAATTTTCAGAATCTTTTACTTAAATTCATCCGTGGTGGACTGCGCAGTATTTAATTTTGGAATAATTCCGCCAGGGAGAATGCCTGCCGGATAACTGCACTAGAACGTGCAGAATTTGACTATGTGGATTATAGCAGTCAGGGAACTAATTTTCAATTCATACATCCTAAGCACTTATCATAACATTGCTGTTCAAAGGCAAAAATAAACAGCGGCTCTAAAAATCAAAGCCGCTGCATTATAGGGGTGAGAATGTATGAAATCACTTATCGAGTAAAATTTGTCGCAACCCCAGCCTCACGTTTAGGCCGTGCCAGTCCTTTTTCCCGGTCCGCTTCAATACCTTTCAGCAGCCAGGCCATGTTGACTGCAAGGGTACGCATGGTCTGCAAGCCCTCTGCATCCTGCTCTACATCCTCTGGCGTAAAGCCAGGCACCTGATTCCAATACTGGGAGGACA
>JAUNBT010000266.1 GCA_030526985.1 Lachnospiraceae bacterium
AAAAACTTTCCGGTGTGAGTTTTTCCAAATCAACCTTATCTCCAAACATCTCTCTATGTTTTTCTCTTTTGCCATGTTCTTTATGATGGCTTTCAACTGCATTGCATTTTTCATAGCAGCACCTCCAAATATGACCTCAACTTTTTCTCCACTTTAAGCACTTTAGCGTACTCGGATAAAAGAGGTATGTTTCTATTTTTCTTAGCAACATATCGCTTAAAGCTTTCGGAAATAATCTGTATATCGGCAGAACTTTTCGGTCGTAAAATATCACAGAGTGTTCTTTCCTTATTGTATGCTCGGACAATATTTCCACCTGGGGTTTTTACTTCATCTACACCAAGTTCATACCACTGTTGCTTACATTGACTGCAATTAATGTTCTCCTGTTTAGGCTTAGATATGTTATAAGTTGCCGGAAATGTCATTGCATAAACATTCGGTGTCCTGTCAGTCAACCCCCATAGGAACAGTGCAGTTTCATGAGAAAATATCCCTCGCTTAAATCTGCTCTGCAAATTGAAAATTTCATCATCCCAGACTTCTGGCAAAATATATACGCCTCGTGAAGATTTCTCCAACATTCCTTTTTCCACAAGATACTTTAAATTTCCACGAGATATCCCGGCAGCAGCAACCATAGCAGTAGTAACTGTGCTATTATTCTCTTTTGCCATTTTCATAATATCTTCAGTTGCTCCCATCGGCAATACCTCCCATCGTTTACTTTTATGCTTATTATTATATGTTTTTTAAGCGCAAAAGTCAATATGTAAGCATGACTTTCAACTGATATATATTCATTGTTTCAACGAAAAAAGAAAGTGTCACTACCTGATAACACTTTCCAATAAGGCACTAACTATAATTTTTGCTACTATCTTTTCACATCCAAACCGTCATCATGTCGGTTTGATGCTTTGGAATCTGGCACTTTGGCACTTTGGAGTGCAATGAACGTTACCATAATGCCTCCACCACTGACAATATACTCAGGCCCGTTCCACAAAGGTCTTTAGAAACTCTTTCTTCTCTGCATCTGTAAATCTATCATACAGTTTATCAAACATCAGCAGGAATTCATAGACATTTTCTTCAGCTATTTTCTGTTGGCGGATACTTAACATTCTGTTTTCTACCTCAGCAATTGAATCTTCTAATGTACTGATATCATCATAAAACTTGTCCATTCGGTTCTGCATATCCTGATACTTTCTATCATAATGCTTGTCCATAACATCAAGAACACCTTTTACAAATGATGATGAAAATGTATCCAGCGTATTATTCTGTCTTTTCTTCTTTCGATATCCATTCTGATTCTGATCTGCTGCAATTGCATTGATTCCCATTGTGGTATTGATATATATATCATAAATCAGTCGTATAATATCTGTTTCATCTTCTGCAATAAGAAGTTCTCCATTTTCCAGCTTATATCCATAAGGAGCAAAGCCACCGTTTCATTTTCCTTCTCTTGCTTTCTGCTTACGTCCTTCCATTGTCTGAACAAGGATATTCTCACGCTGGGCATCCAAGCTGTAGCCATACCTGCATGGAGGTGGATGTAGCATTTTAGGTATTTTTTATTTCTCACTTTTCTTCAATCCCTTCTGCCGAAAAATTTCCCGGTAAATTATCCAGATTCAGTGACTGCATTGTTTTCATTTGTTTCACCGCTAATTCTCGCAATAACACAAGCCTCTCTGACATTGGTGTTCCCTTATCAATTAGAATGGAATTGTAGCTTTCCATATTAGCAAGCACCAATAGCTGATCTATTCCTGCATAATCACGCATATTACCCTTTTTACCCTTGTTCTCATCTCTCCATTGCTTTGCAGTCATACCAAATAATGCTACATTCAGTAAATCTGCTTCATTAGCATATTTATAGGCAATCTGTTCCTTCGTTAGTTCTGCTGGAATCAGATTATCTTTAATTGCTTCCGTATGTATTCTGTAATTCAACTTAGAAATCTCACGGTTAAGATTCCAGTTTAAAGACAAACGACTGTTTTCATCCGCTTTTAGTCTTCTATAATCTTTAATAATATACAGCTGAAATTCTGGAGATATCCATGTTGCAAAAGACATGGCTATATCACTATGCGCATATGTACCACCATAACGTCCTGCTTTGGATACAATCCCTATCGCATCTGTTGTTTCTATCCACTTTGTCGGAGTCATCACAAAACGATTCAACCCAGCTTCACTTCTAACCGCCTCGAATTGCACACGGTTAAAATTGGGATTATGTAGTTCTTCCCATACAGCAAGAAATTCAACTGTATTACGATTTCTCATCCAGTTCTGAATGACAAATCTAGGATCATCTGCGTTTCTATATTTTGCAATATCTGTTAATGAAATAAATTCATTTTCAAAATCTGTTGTATAGATTCCAATATCCAAACCTTTCGCATATATCATCTCTTTGGACCACATTGGGGTCAGTCACCAATGTGGTTTGTGGCGAATGTGGTGACACCTTTCGTAGAAGAATTCATTCCTGCACTTATGGAAAATATCCTGCTTGGGTCTGCAACACACACTTAGCCGACACCAGAAAATGTTCCATGCTCTACCTAAGAGATGATGATATCAAGCTTGCTTTTGCAACAATGATTAACAAACTAATCTACTGTCACAAGCTGGTCTTGAAACCTTATCTTGAATCTCTTCAGGTGAACACAAGTGATGAAGCATTACTTCGCATCCAGCAATTAGAAACATTATTGGAACAGAATGCTGAACAGCGTGAAACCCTGCATAAGCTGATGGCTCAAGGCTACATCGACCAAATTCTTTTTACCCAAGAAAATAATGCTTTGCTTACTCAGGCAAATGAATTCAGAAGCGATATCGAGGCCATGAACCGTTCTATGACGGGCGATACCACTAAGGTTTATGAAACAGAGCGCTTGATACACTTCTGCGAGCGTGGCGATATGTTGCTGGAATACCGTGAACATTTATTTGAACTATTCGTTGACCACATTGAAGTTTACAGCCGACAGTCTATCGGATTTGTGCTTCACTGCGGTCTTACTTTTAAGGAGAAGATTTGATGGGACACACACCTTACGGCTACCGAATTGAAAATGGCAAAGCGGTAATTGATGAAGTTGCTGCCACACAGGTTCGTGAGCTTTACAAGAATTATTTAAGCGGTCTGTCACTCACTAATGCTGCCAAGGAAGCAGGTCTTGACCTACTCCATTCCGGTGCAAAAAGAATGATGCGAAATATGCACTACCTTGGTGATGACTTCTATCCAGCAATCATTGACAAGGCATCCTTCGATGCAGTTGAAGTTGAGCTTAACAAGCGCTCCACAAAGCTTGGACGCAATGACCGCTACAATGCGCCAAAAGAAAAAAGGCCACCTATAGCCTTTCGCCTTGGTGACATTACAGAGAATTACGACAATCCAATCAGGCAAGCAGAATACTTATACAGCCTGATAGAAAGCGAGGTTATTTGATGGGAAATGTTATGGTCATTCCTGCAAGACGACAAGTTGGAAACACTTCCAGACAGCAAGAAGATAAGCCAAAGCTCCGAGTCGCGGCGTACTGTAGAGTTAGTACTGACAGCGATGAGCAGGCTACAAGTTATGAAGCTCAGGTTGAGCACTACACAGAATTTATACAAAAGAACCCGGAATGGGAATTTGCAGGCATATATGCTGATGATGGTATTTCTGGTACCAACACTAAGAATCGTGATGAGTTTAATCGCATGATTGAAGATTGCGAAGTCGGAACCATCGACATGATTATTACTAAATCAATCAGCCGATTTGCCAGAAACACGCTGGACTGTCTTAAATATATCAGACAGCTCAAGGATAAGAACATCCCGGTATTCTTCGAGAAGGAAGCAATCAACACGATGGATGCCAAGGGCGAGGTTCTTATTACAATTATGGCTTCACTGGCCCAGCAGGAATCACAATCACTTAGTCAGAACGTAAAGCTTGGATTACAATTCCGATACCAGAACGGTCAGGTACAAGTAAACCACAATCATTTTCTTGGCTACACCAAGGATGATGACGGAAATCTTATCATCGACCCAGAACAAGCCGAAATTGTAAAGCGCATTTACAGAGAGTACCTTGAAGGCTACTCAATGGATAAAATTGCTAAGGGACTGGAAGCTGA
>JAUNBT010000267.1 GCA_030526985.1 Lachnospiraceae bacterium
TGATATCGTCGTTGGATGAAAATCAGTCTTATGATAATGAATGATTTACGATTATACTTTCTGATACGATTTCGTAGTACGGTCGTAGTCGATGGGGATAAAACGGATAATCATAGACTTTCTAACAAGCCTATTTCTGTGTATTTTTTTCGTTATTAGTTCCGTTTTAATTTACTCTTTGCAAATGAGACAATATTTTTTGTTTTTACATTATTTATTTCTGCCTTATTTTTATGAAAAAATATAAGAACCAAAATAACAAAACAATTCAGATATAAATCTTTCAAATCAAAAACAAACAATGGTTTTAGATATACATAATCCCAGCTTCCACCAAAAAAGATATTGTCGGATAAAGAGCATAGTAATCCTGCAAAACCAAATATAAACGCTGTATCAAGCAATTTCCCTTTCTTTGATATGGCCTTCATATAAAGATAAAAAAGACATAATACACCGAAAAATATAATGCCTGTTGCTAAACGTGCCCAACGTCCTACATTAATATTCATTAAGCTAAGCCAATAAAAGGATTTATCGTTGAGTGTTGGTTTAAACTCTAATAAAGACGGTATAATTTCAAAATTTATATCCCGATAGTTTGTGCTAATTACCAATTTAATAACTTGCTCGATTGCTACCAATACGATTGTCCATAATATGACTGTCCTGATTTTCATGTTATTCATTTTTTTAGAATTTGTATTCGTTGAATACTATTTTGTAGGTATCGATAAATTTTTCTCTTCTGCATTCTTCAAAATTCTGACCTATTGAGATATGATAACGAGATTCGAAGAATGATCTTATCTTCGGGTCTTTTCCGGGTAGAAAATATTTGTTGTCCATCAGGGCAACAAGAAATGTGACAAGTCTTTTTATATCCGGCTTCCCATTATTATGCGTAGAGATCCAGTGAAGTTCAGTGTTCAGGTATTTGTCGGGGATAAGTTTTTGTTCTAAAATAAGCAGATTCTCATATTTGTCTGTCCTGAAAATCATATCTGGTTCTATCTCGGTTTGTAGTTCTTGTTCCGGCTCTGATATTTTGGTAATAGATTCAGATGTAGGTGTATTTTCTTTTTCAATAGGAAAATAGTTATCCAACAGGGAGATAAAGGTGTACCCTAATTCGTAAATCCTTCCAAATACATTTTCAAGGTATTTGGATGCATGATTATCAGATTCTTTCTGTTGCTCATAAAAAACACTCAATTTCTCTTGCTCCTTTTTATAGGCTTGTTCAAGCCGTTCTTCATCTTTGGTTAAGCGTTGTGTTGCCATTTTATCGTCTTGCCAGCTTGCCGACTCCAAAGAGTTCCTGACTTGCGTAAGCTCCTTCCATAGTTTATTGGTATTCTTTAGCTGTCCGTCTATTTCGATATTAAGTGGCTTACGCCTACTTGAACAAACTTTGATAATATCCACTTTATCAAAGAAGTCCTTATTTGCGGAATAGAATTCAAGATTCTTACTTATTTCCGTTCGCAAATTAGAGATAATCTGTCCTTGTTTTTCTTTATCCGTTGAAAGATAAAAGTTTAGAATGATTTTTTCAAATATCTGTATATCATTGAAGTCACGATAGAAATCTGTGATGCTACATTGTGTATCGAAACTCAATACGGACTTATTTACGGCTTCTTGGTATAGTATATTAACTGACCTGTATCGGGGAAGTAGGTCGGTGAGTAGGGAAACATGTTCGTTAGGAGTTTGCATTTTCGTCTAACTCTTTTATTTCTCGTTTCAATTCCGTCAATAATTGTTTTTCTGTTGGTAAATAGAGCTGGTATTTACTTGCCATTATTGTTTTATTCTCCTCTGGTAAAGAATATTTAACTACTGCGTTATTTTTGTCAGCACAAAGCAAAACGCCAATGGTTGGATTCTCGTCTGCTGTTTTCTCGTATCTGTTGTAATAATTCACATACATTTGCAGTTGTCCGATGTCGGCATGTGTAATTTTATGTGTTTTTATTTCGAAAATTACAAATGAGCGCAACAAACGATTATAAAAAACCAAATCAATAAAGAATTCATCATCCTCCAGTAAGATTCGCTTTTGCCGTGCAACAAATGAAAATCCATTGCCCAACTCCAAAAGAAACGATTGCAGATTGGTTATCAATGCACTCTCCAAATCTTTTTCGTAATATGTGGCATCACGCTTCAAACCTAAAAACTCTAATACCATCGGGTCTTTTATGATTTCCGTTGGTAGTTCCGCAGTTCTTTGTTTTCGTGCAATTGCTAAAACCGCTTCTTTGTCATTACTTAACAGCAACCTTTCGTACAAGCCTGAATTTATTTGCCTTTCTAGTTCACGCCCTGTCCATCCATTGTTTGCGGATTCTAATTCATAATATTCTCTTTTGTCTTCATTATCAATCTGAATCAAAAGGCGATATTGCGACCAATTAAATTGTGAACGCAGTGCGTTCATATTTGGATAAGTTCGGTAGAACTGTCTGCAAAATGCTAATTGGCGATACGAAAAACCACTTCCAAATTCAGGTTCTATACTTGCTGACAGGTTGTGTATTAGAAAACTTCCATATTCGGCACGCTCTTTTCCTTCTTGCTCTTCGACAAAAATACGTTCGCCTAATCTCCAATACATTCTCACTCGCTCAAAGTCAACGCTTCTTATTGCAGATGTTCTTGCGGACGATATGATTTGTTTTATATCGGAAATGAAATCTTTCCGAAGTTCTATATTTCTGTCGCTCATATAGTTGTTGATAATTGTTGAGATACAAAGATAGTCTGTTTTTTTATAACTGATTGAATTTATCCATTGCATTTGCTCTAATGTCATCGGCAATGTCAATATAGGGTTTCATGGCTTTATAGTCGCTATGCCCAGTCCATTTCATTACAACCTGTGCAGGAATACCGAAAGACAAGGCGTTGCATATAAAGGTTCTTCGCCTCACATGAGTTCCGAGCAAAGCATATTTAGGTGTTGTCTCATCAATCCTTTGATTTCCTTTATAGTAGGTCTTTCGAACAGATTCGTTTATTTCCGCCAACTCTGCCAACTCTTTCAAATAATCGTTCATTTTCTGATTCTTCAAATTGTGTATATAGCTCTTTTAATTCATCGAGGGTTTTTTTGTAATTCCGGCTCAAAAAACGTCTTATTATCAAAAAGTAAATGACAAGACCGATGGGAATAATAAAGAGAGTTAATAAACTCGGAGTTATTTTTCCAACTACCTGATATAAGATATAGAAACCTATTGCGCAAAGGAAAGAAAAGCCATATATGAGCAAATCATATTTAGTATAAAAATTGACACTTTTCTCAACTTCTCTTATTCGATATTCCAACCATTCTTTCACAGGTATACCGTAACTGTATTTTTGCATTTTATATGCAGAACGCTCCCAAAAAAAATAGGATACAGATACTATGATCAATGCACAGAAATCGACGAGCATTACTTCTTTGCTTCTATTACCCCAAACCAATATTACAATAATGAGTATCGCTACTCCAATGATAATAAGTCGGAAAGTTCCCGAATAGATTGCTTTCATTGAGCTTTGTGCGGACTTGATAACTATTTTATTCAATTTTGAATTGGAATAGGGTTTAATATTTTCCTCTATTCCTTCTTTCCAGATATTTTTAATGTCATTTGTTTCCATTGATATTGCTATTAAAATGTTTCTGTAATTGATTTTTGAGTCGATGAACCTTGACGCCGATGTTAGAACTGTTCATTCCAACAATTTCGGCGATCTCATGATAATTATATTCCTCCATATAAAGTAGCATAATGGATCGGTCTATTTCGTTCAATTCGTAGAGGGCATCTATCAGTCTTTGATAATTTTCATTCTGTTCGATATGTTCGTAAGGATCAATCATATCGACGTCAGGTACCGAATCCCGGAAATCTAGAAGACTGTCCTTTCTGATTTTGGAAATAGAGGTATTTATGGCTACTGTATAGATCCATGAAGCCGGCTTTTCTCTGTTTTGTAATGAATGGAAGGAACGCCAAAGCTGGTAGGCCGTTTCCTGAAAATTCTCCTCTTTGTCAGCTTTCGACTTAAAATAAATCTGATTTACCTTGTGGATAATACCTTGGTAAGCGGATAGCATCTTTAGGAATTCTTCCTGGTTTCTCTTCATTTCT
>JAUNBT010000268.1 GCA_030526985.1 Lachnospiraceae bacterium
ACGGGGTAACTACACATCCAAGATATTTGGATGAAAGGAGGCGCCTATGAATAAAACGATAACTGAGATAGTAGAAGTTCTGGAGACTATGAGCGAAGCAGAGCAGCTTTGTGTGCTCGAAATTGTCAAGCTCTTGAAAAGAGGATGGGATTTTAATTAGAAAAGCGGAATTCTGCCATCTACTGGCTAATAATAAGCCAGTCTCAAAATCCATACATTTTAAGACTACGCAAAACGCCATATAAAAGAGTACCGGAAAGTATACATATAGACTTTTTAGAAGTCTCAAAAAGAATCTATACCTTTCGGTACTCATGGTAAATTGAAAGGAAAGGAAATTTTAATGAAATATATTGCTTACCACCGAACCAGCACGAAGGACCAGCATTTAGACAGAGGTGTAGCTGAAATCATGAAATACTGTTCCGAGAACGATATTCCTCTGTATAAGGATAAGGTCTATACAGACCAGCAGACAGGAAAAAACTTCAACAGACCTCGGTACCAGATGCTTAAAGATGAAATCCTCGAAAGTGGAGATGTCCTTATAGTAACGGAAATTGACAGATTGGGAAGAAATAAAGAAGCAACGCTTAAAGAGCTTCGCTTCTTCCATGACCATGGTATCCGTGTTATGGTTCTCGAATTACCAACGACGCTGATTGATTTATCCTCTATGGATAATTCCATGGCTCGGATGATGCTGGAGACCATAAACAACATGATGATAGAGCTATATGCCAGCATGGCACAAGCAGAAATCGAAAAGAAAGAAAAAAGGCAGCGAGAAGGTATTGATGCCAAAAAAGCCCGTAAGGAATGGGATGATTATGGACGACCTCGGGTCATGAGCCTGGAGGAATTCGCCCTTTGCTACCGTCAAGTACAACAGGGCGAGAAGAAGCCATTTGAGCTGATGAAAGAGCTGAACATGAAAAAAGCTACCTTTTACAGATATAAGCAGCTTATAACGGACAAATAATCTTCTCAACCAAAAAAGCCTCACAAAAAGAGACTCTAAAAAATAAAGAGAGCAGGATGGGTGTAAAGTTTCCTACTCTCCTTTTTTTATATAAACACCCCTTTTGTTGTTATTTTTTCTTCTCGAATTCTAACATCTTTTCTCCGTATGCAATTATGAACTTCCTGCTATCCTCGGAGAGTAGAGAAAAAGTATACATTACATATAAAAAACGAGCAATGCACATACGTCCCTCAGTGGCTTCACAGTCGCAGAATTCTTCTATATCGAATTCCGGGTCAAATATAGCCTCTAAATAATCATCATTTTTTTTCATATCAATGCTTCCTCCTCGTGGATCTTCTCGTTGCCTTGGCTGGATAGCCTTCTTTCAATAGGCAAACAATATTATACACATACTCCAACTGTTGCCTGTTCAAGGTTGGCAAATGTGTAATTATTTCTTTCTGGATATCCATTGTAAATCCCTCCAATCGCTATATTCCTGTTTGTAAAGCACTTCCTGTTTTTCGGATTGCTCCTTGTAGTTACACCACCTCTAGCCTTATGTCAACCCCGAATAGAATTTTATACAATAAAAAAGAGCCGAAGCCCTTTTTTAAGTTATTGGTTATTTCACTTGTCGCCACACCTCCAGCAACGCCATTGTAGCCTATAACTCGCCAAGCGTATGGAGCATCGGGATTGCCGTAATACACCGTCTGGGCGGTTGCTGTGTTTACATCATTTTCAAGAGGATCTGTTCCAAATTGGATAGCAGCGGTCGAGCGTAGCTTCAGAACCAAATGTAAAGTTGATTCTTTCTGGATGTTGTAATCTTGCAGTGTTCTACCATCCACCAATTCATTCCCTGCAAAAATCAATCGCTGTTGATCTTGTGGAAACCCTTCTTTACCCTCGCACAACGAAAATTCAACAAAATTTGATAAAATCTAAATTTCATTCTTGACAAATAGCGTCCGACGGTATAACTACAAGACAATAACGAAAGGGGATGATAGATGAAAAACTAGTAAACAAAAACCACATAGAAATATACCCCCTGGTGAGTTTCATCTCATCTGACCATGTGGTTTATGCACATCGTAAATAACACAGAGAGCAGGTCCCCTCCCTGCTCTTTATGCTTTTCGCCTTCTAAGATTTTATTAGTAAAATGGTAGTATATCCACAAAAAACTCATGATACTTGCTACCTCAGTTTTTCTTGTAGCTCTTGAAAACTATCTAAGGCAGACTGTAGATTCTCAATGATTTCTACCGCCAGTTCGTCAGGCCTTGGTAAGTTCTCTAAATCTGCCAAGGTTTTGTCCTTAACCCAGAATATGTCCAAATTTGTCTTATCTCTGGCCATGATATCTTCGATGCTATATCTTCGGAATCGTCCATCCGGGTTGTCCTCGGACCATGTCTCTTTTCGGTCGTGACGGTTCTCAGGATTATAGCAGTGAATGAAGTCTTCCAGGTCTGCTTCTGTCATTGGATTCTTTTTGAGCGTAAAATGTACGTTGGTTCTGAAGTCGTAGATCCATACTTCCTTCGTTTGCATATCCGGTCCTGCAGGGTTCTTATCAAAAAAGATTACATTTGCCTTGACCCCCTGTTTATAAAAGATACCCGTTGGAAGTCTGAGTATGGTATGCAAATCTGTAGTTTCCAACAGCTTTTTTCGCACGATTTCCCCGGAGCCACCCTCGAAAAGCACATTGTCCGGAACGACCACAGCTGCTTTACCACTAGCTTTCAACAGAGTATTGATATGCTGGACAAAGTTAAGTTGTTTATTGGAGCTTGTAGTCCAGAAGTCCTGCCTGTTGTATACCAGATCCTCTTCTTCCTGCTTGCCTTCTTCGTTTGTAAAGGTAAAGGAGGATTTCTTTCCGAATGGTGGATTGGTCAATACGTAGTCTACTCGGATTCCCGGGTCTACGAGCAAAGAATCTCCTAACTTCACGGGAACCGCCTCATAAATATCACCGATATTATGAAGATAGAGATTCATCAGGCATTGTTTAAAGGTCATAGGTACAAGTTCGTTTCCGAAAAAGGTCTTGTTCTTAAGGAATGCCTTTTGGTCTCTGTCTAAGGCGTAATTTTCAGCTATAAACTCCTGTGCAGACAGGAAAAAGCCCCCACTGCCACAGCATGGATCTGCAATGGTTTTCATCGGTTCAGGCCGGATGCACTTCACCATGGCGCTGATGAGCGGTCTGGGTGTAAAGTATTGTCCCGCTCCACTTTTGACATCTTCTGCGTTTTTTTGTAAAAGGCCTTCGTATATCTCGCCCTTTACATCAGAGGACATGGCCACCCATTTTTCCTTATCGATCATCTGCACGATTCGATAGAGAACTGACGCATTGCTGATTTTATTGACTGCGCCTTTAAATATCTGTCCCAGAATGCCGC
Source organism: Lachnospiraceae bacterium (assembly GCA_030526985.1). Classification (GTDB taxonomy): domain Bacteria; phylum Bacillota; class Clostridia; order Lachnospirales; family Lachnospiraceae; genus SIG292. The sequence continues at coordinate 3,391 of JAUNBT010000268.1, forward strand.
CCTGCTCTCCTAGCGTCTCCAGTGTGTCCTTGTATTGTTTTTCCAACTCAGCGCCCTTGAGGGTATTCATGTCTTCCCATGTAAAGCCGCCGGGAATCCCCGTCTCACGTTCATATGGCGGTTTCGCATACTCTGCAGCCATCTTCAAAAAAATAAGGTATGTAAGCTGTTCAAGATAATCCCCGTATGAAACGCCATCATCCCGCAGAGGATCGCACATACCCCAAACCTTGGATATGATTGCCGATGTCTGTTCACTCATTTTCTTCCTCCTTCGTGTGCCACTTATCAAGTACACGTTCCACCTGTGCAAGCAATTGTTCCTTTTCTGGCATATACAGCACATATTTAGAGACAAAAATCTGATTTGACAAACCTCCCAGTGCATACTGTATGTCCAGATTATTTTTATCTGTACACAGAATGAGACCAACCGGTGGATTATCATCGGGATCGTTCACTTCTTCTCGGTAGTAATTCAAATACATATTCAGTTGTCCGGCGGCCTCCGGCATAAACTCCTTCGCCTTTAGTTCAATCAGCACATAGGCACGGAATATTTTATTGTAAAACACCATATCGACATATCGCATGGTGTTTCCAACCGGAACTCTCTGCTGCGTGCCAACGAACATAAAGCCTCTGCCAAGTTCCAAAAGAAAGTTTTCTATATTTCGAACCAAAGCCGCTTCCAGATCACTTTCCATAACTG
>JAUNBT010000269.1 GCA_030526985.1 Lachnospiraceae bacterium
CTTGTTTTTGCCCACAAAAATCCGTAATTGTGGGCAAGAGAGGGATGAAGTGCTCTCTTTTAGAAAAATTACATTTACAAGCCGCGAAATCTCATGATTTCAAGGTAAAAAATTCCAAATCAGGGGCAAAATCAAGAGGGGACTAGTCTATTTGCCCATACAAACTTTTTATCCTCATTTATTGTCGCAAATAAGACGTGCGTCAGAATCCAAGTTACTTTTGTTGAAAAAGTGCTCAGTAACCTGGGCACAATAACGGCTTCGTCCTTCTTGGCTGCTGTTTAGACCATAGAGCTTTCTTTATCAAGGATGCTTCGCACCGCTACGCGGCTATGTCCTTGACAAAGAAAGCTCTATGGTCTGTTCTGTAATCAAGAAGGACGAAGCCGTTTCCTCGCATTTTATGCGCACTTTTTACAAATGTAAGGTGAGACTTTATCTTCTGGTGAGGGACAGGCTTTCTATGCAGGGGTGTTGCATATCTCCTATTTTCTGTTGATTGGAAAATAGAAATACTGAACTTTAGAATTTATCCAATTTTGTTGTAGAATCACATAATATATTACTGAAAAAGTCGTTTTAGCATTCATTTTTCTAAGGGGAGATAAAAATGCTTGTTTTTGCCCACAAAAATCCGTAATTGTGGGCAAGAGAGGGATGAAGTGCTCCCTTTTAGAAAAAATACGGTTATACGCCGCAAAATTTCATAATTTTAAGGTGAAAATTTCCAAATCAGGGGCAAAATCAAGAGGGGACTAGTCTATTTGCCCATACGAAATTTTAAACCTGATTCATTGTCACCAATATGCCAAGCGACAGAATCTAGGTTACTTTCGTTAAAAAAGCGCTCAGTATTCTGGGCAGAGCAACGGCTTCTTCCTTCTACTTCTGCCGTTTAGAATAACTGTCCCGGAAGTTTTTCCTTCTTTTTCGGTGGGAAGTCTTTATCAAAGCGGTCTGCTTCCTCTTCATCCACGTAATAGCCGGATGGAGTGGTATAGACACCTGTCACATCGTCGAAATAGCCGGGAATCAATTCCTTACACAAGAAAAAGGAAGCATCTTCCCCTTCCGGCAAGCCATGGTAACGGATTCCTTTTTCGGAAGCACAGACAAATCCGCTTTTTCCATAAAAATCTATATTTCCTTCAAAGCAGACTGCCCCGGCTCCCATTTCTTTGGCTTTTTCTAAAGAGTAATCAAGCAGTGCTTTGCCATAGCCTTGTCGTTTGCAAGCTGGGGCAATGCTGATGGGACCCATTGTCATGATTGGGATTTTTCTTCCGTCATCGGCCGCAATCTGGGTTCTCATAAAGATATTCTGTCCTATGATTTCACCATCTTTTTCCATGACAAAATCAAGTTCTGGGACGAAATCTTTATCGTCTCTTAAACAATGCAATACATAATGCTCCAGACAACCTGGCCGGTACACATTCCAAAAGGCTTCTCTTGCCAGGATTTCAACTGTTTTGTAATCCTTTGGTGTTTCTAATCGGATCGTATAATCTCGTTTTTCCTTCATTTTCCATTCTCCTTACTTTTGAAAGCGAACTTCATAAAGAACTCATTCATATGCTTCTGTAAAAGCTCTTTTACTTCGTTTTTCTTCTCTTCATTTTTTCCTTCTTTGTTTTTTTCTACTGTAATCTTATTGTCTCTGTCCAGAATCTGAATCCACAAAAAAACCGGGCCGTAAAATTCTGCCGCCAGTAATTTGGGGTCTTCCTTCTTTAATCTCTTTCTTTCCATCATTTCCCGGAAAATATCTTCCAGATAGGATATCGGTCCTTCCACAATACAGTCATTGTACAGTTTTCCTATCTCTTCATCTCTGTATTGTTCTAATACGAGCATTTTCCGAAAATGGGATGCGAAATCATCTTCCGTCCAGAAAGTAAGCTGTGCACTGGTAAATTCCATCACTTGTTCCACAGACACGCTCTCATACTCTTCCTCCTGTTCCTCATATAAATGCTCCGGCACTTCATACTCTCTTGCTCTCTCGGCATCTAGTTCAAACATCCGTTTTACAATGCTGTCAAAGATGTCTCTCTTGTTCTTATAATGTCTGTAAAGTGCCCCCTTCGTAATCCCCAGCTCCTCTGCAATCATACTCACAGAAACCGCCTCATACCCATGTCGGGCAAATAAATGTAGTGCGGTCATAAGAATCTTTTCTTTTGTGTCCATCGGGTTACCTCCTTTCTACTTTAGATAGCTCCACAAGTAAACGATTGTTTACTATATTATAATAAACGGTCGTTTACTTGTCAATACTTTTTCTTCTACATCGGAAAAATAAGAGCGTGATTGTCAAAATTGTGAGTGATATGCATAGCAAAAGCCGTCCTGACTTTGACAAAATGTTAGGACGGCTTTTGTTATAGCGTAATAAATTTTTTCTGGGGCAGATGGGGTACTGCCATCTGTCCCAGTTATCTTAATATAGTATAGTAAATCATTTTAATTTGTGCAAATCTCATTAATCCAGTCAACAAAGGTACCGGTTGTTGTTCCTTCATTGCTGCCATGGCCCATGGCCCAGACAAGAGAATAATCTGCATCTGCTCCAGCCATCTGAGCTGCAAGACAGATGTTGTAAGCTACAGAAAAGGATGTGTGCTGGTCTGCGGTTCCATTTCTCGTTCTCCAATATTGTGCAATATCTGCCTCCTGGGTTCCGGCAGCGACATCTAACATAATCTGCGTTGCATTGAGCAGGTAAGTCTGGTTAGCAATCTCCTCTGCTTCCTCACCTGTCAGGGCATTTTGAATATACAGATCAATCTGGGATGCATCGAAACCATCCATCGCTTCATAGGTCTCATAGTTATCCTGCAAAATCTGTGCAATAGATGCAGAATAGTGAACTGCTGTTGTGTCACTTGTTCCAAATGCATCATTTTCTGCACTCAAATCTAAAGCATCAAAGCCCGGAATATCCTTGTTTCTTACAAGGCCTGTGGCATTGATAAAGTTTGCAAGGTCTGTAACCTGATAGGTTCCATCACTGTTCTTTTCCAGCCAGTCAGAGGTATCTTCTCCATAATTGTCTGTAATATAAGCTTCTGCATCTTCTTCTACTGCCAGTGTGGCATTTAAGGCATCGCTGATATTGTTAAGGGTAGCCTCATAATAGCTTCCTGCCCGCAGATTCAAGGTTCCATCTTCATTTTCGTCAAATGTTAGTTCATTTCCATCTTCATCTGTCAAACCGAGGGAGTTGATATATTCTCCAAATGCATAGGCTGCATCTTCCTGGAGTGCCAGCTGAAATTCACTGAATTCATATCCGCCTGCTGTGTCAGATAAGCTTCCATCTTCATTCAATGTGGAATCATAGCGAAGCCATGCGTATGCGAGGTCGGCATTTTCAATATCTGCAATTGGACAATAGGACATTGCCGCATATACGGAATCATCATACTCGCTGCTATAGGTATCTGTGGCTTCATCGTAGGTTACACCGATTGCTCCTGCCTCATAGAGATAAGGATAGTATTCATCCATATTTCCGGTTGCTCCTAAGGCGGAACTCATCTGGCCACCACCGGAGGCTCCTACAGATATAATCTTGTCCGTATCCCCTGGAAGAATTTCGGCGTTTGCTCTAAGGGCAATGACCCCTGCTTTCAAATCTGTAATCGGTGTCGGAACTTTTCCGGTAGATGTACCGCTTTCATCTGACGCATCTCTGCTTCGCGATCCACAGGATACATAAATCATTCCCGCCGTTAAAGCGTCTGCATATTCCGGTGCTTTCGGAGAACCGGACTGCCATCCGCCGTTACTGTTCTGGAATACGATTGGGGCGGTATCTGCTGTATAATCTCCCACTTTGGTATCTGTAAAGGAAGCACTTCCATCCTCATTCAATGTCATATAATCTGCCGGAACAAAGATAAGCATTGTCTGATATTCTGTGTTTGTAATGTTACTCTCCGTATAAACGCCCTGTGCATTAACTGTCTCTGTTGCGGCCTGCTGGTTTTCTTCCATGACAAGAGAATCCTGCTGATTTGTTCCGCTCTCCTCAGTATTTGCTTCGGTATTTTCTCCGGTGTTTTCTTCGG
>JAUNBT010000021.1 GCA_030526985.1 Lachnospiraceae bacterium
AGAAATGTACAAAAGAATAAGATAGAGAAAGAACACGATAAGAGAAAGCAAGGAGCAATTGCAGCCATTTACCAGGCGAAAGATTGCTCCTTTTTTTGTGCAGTAATACTGCAGGAAACCGTATTTTGAGAGAAACGAGGAGGGAAAGTATGGAGGTTCTAACCTATCAATTTCAGAATTTTTTATGGATTCAGGTTCCAGAGGAACTAGACCAGCACGCATCGGATATTATAAGAAAAAAGTGTGAGATTATTTTTTTGGACAACAAAAGAAAACATGTCGTATTTGATTTTTCCAAAACAATTTTTATGGACAGTGGTGGCGTAGGGATGATCATGGGACGGTATCGGCAAATAAAACCGAGAGGTGGACAGGTCTATATCTACCGGCCGGGAAAACGGATTTTGAGAATCTTGGAGATTTCAGGGCTAATGCGGATTGTGAATATCTGCGAGAACATGGAACAGATGGAAGTTGTGATGGAGCGAAGCTAAGAGGAGGAGTTTTTGATGGAACAAAATATGGAAAACAGAGTGTACATAAAATTTCCGGCAATTACAGAGAATGAGAGGACAGCCCGGATGATGGCGGCGGCATTTTTGACCGGTCTGAACCCGACAGTAGAGGAGATGGATGATGTTAAAACCGCCGTATCAGAGGCCGTGACAAACAGTATTATTCATGCTTACGAAGACAGGAAGAAAAAAGAAGAGTGTCTGGTAGAAGTAGAATTTATACGAAAAGGACAAAGAATTGAAATTATCATTATAGACTATGGAAAAGGAATTGAGGATGTAAAAAAAGCGATGGAACCTCTCTATACAACGAAACCGAAAGAAGAAAGGTCTGGTATGGGATTTTCATTTATGGAAGCTTTTATGGATGAATTAGAGGTAATCTCCGTGAAAGGGGAAGGAACCCGTGTGATTATGAAAAAAATGATTGGGAACCGGAAGGATTGAGGTGATGGCTTTGGATTCAACCATGGAGTGGATAAGGAGGGCAAAAGAAGGAAGTCAGGAAGCGAAAGAAAAATTAGTCAGCGAAAATACCGGTCTTGTGTGGAGTGTAGTGAGGGGATTTGCCGGAAGGGGCTATGAATTGGAGGATTTATTTCAAATTGGATGCATTGGTCTGATTAAGAGCATTGAACGGTTTGACCTTTCTTATGAGGTGAAATTTTCAACTTATGCAGTGCCTTTAATTACCGGCGAAATTAAACGGTTTTTAAGAGATGACGGTATGGTAAAGGTATCGAGAAAAATCAAGGAAAACGGATATCGGGCTTATCGTGCGGCACAGGAACTTTCCCATGAACTTTCAAGGGATGCGACTTTAGAGGAAATTGGAGAAAGAGCGGGTCTTATGATTGAGGATGTGGTTATCGCCTTAGAGGCGAATCAAGAGGTAGAATCTCTTTATAAACCTGCGAATCAGACCGATGGAAAACAAACCAGTTTAATCGATCGTCTTCCGGAGGAAAAAAATGAGGAGGAAATCCTATTAAATCATCTTGCTCTAAAGCAGGCCATGGAGGCGTTAGAAGAGAGAGAAAAGACCTTGATTTTACTTCGTTATTTTCATAATAAAACGCAGGCAGAAATTGCAAAGGTTTTAAGAATCAGCCAGGTGCAGGTGAGTCGTTTAGAAAAGAAAATACTTCTTAAAATGAGGAAAAATTTTGGATAAATAAATCTAAAAAAAGGGCACATACTAGTCTCAAATAAAAAAAGCAGGTGATATAAGTGAAAGAAGAAAAATTTCTTTTGACAATGCTTATTGCTCTCACAATCATCCTCCTTTTCACAGCATTTTTCATGTTTCGCAATGAGAAAGTGTTAGGAGGCGGAATCCTGGTTAGAGAGCAGGGAAGGGAGGCCATTGTCCTTGAAGGAGCCGGTCATTTATCTGAAAGCAGATCAGAGTGTCTGCTATAATAAAAGAACCATTTTAATAAAAGATATTGCAAATGTGTACACCGCTTCCCCGGAGATTACCCACGAGGTCGAGAAGATGAAACTTTTCACCTTCCCCGATGTGAAAAACGGGAGAGAAATTATTTCTATGATGAAAATCGTGGAAGAAATCAAAAAACGCTATAAAGAAGCAGAGATTGTAAATCTTGGGGAGCCGGATGTGATTGTTTACTATAAAAGACCGGAGCCGATAAAAAAGTGGATCGTCAGTGCCAAAATCGGATTTGTGTGTCTGACCGCCTTCTTTGGAGCCGGAATCTCTATTATGGGATACAATAATGACATTGATGTGGAAAAAGTATTTTCTCAGCTTTATTGGATGGCGACCGGGACTAAATCCGATGGGCCAACAATTCTTTCTTTCTGCTATTCTATTGGACTGACCATTGGAATCATTGTGTTCTTTAATCATGCGTCAAAAAAACGTCTGTCCGATGAGCCGACGCCATTTGAAGTGCAGATGCGGCTTTATGAAAAGGATGTCAATAATACCCTGATTACCGGTGCCGGACGGAAAGAGGAGGAAATCGATGTGGATACTTAAACAAGTTCTGTTAGGGGTAGGAGCCTTTTCTTTTGGTCTTATTGTAGCAGGTGGATTTCTTGCTTTTATCAGTATGATTGGGGTCATTCCCAGACTGGCAGCAGTTACAAAAACTGCAAAACAGACAGTACTTTATGAAAATAGCTTAATTTATGGTGCTATTTTAGGAAATCTTTTTTCTCTTTATGAAAGACAGGTTCCTATAGGAGCTGCCGTTCTTATTTTCCCCGGTTTGTTTGGAGGAATTTTTGTGGGTGCTCTTGCCGGGGCACTTGCAGAAGTGGTAAATGTCATTCCGATTTTTACAAGAAGACTCCGACTCAGGAAAGGAATCCCCTTTCTTGTCTATGCATTAGCGTTGGGAAAAGGAATTGGAAGCCTGATTCAATTCTTTCTACTTTATCATGTCCAGTAAAAAAATATAGAGAAAATTAAATAAGCGAAAGTCGATGTTGATAAAATACATTGACAAAGCTAACGAGCGATAGTACGATACAAAAGAGGTGATTTGATGGATAAGAAACCAGATATGACAACGAAGGAAAAGATATTAATCGCAACGCTGGAACTGGCCACAGAAAAGGGATTAGGAAACGTATCTCTTTCACAGATTGCAAAAAAGGTAGGAATAAAAAAACCTTCTCTCTATAATCATTTTTCTTCTAAGGATGCTCTTATTTTGAGCTTATATGAATATCTTCGAAAAAAGGCAAGATATAAGGTCGCAAGTGGAGAAATTGATTATGGAGAAATGGTAAAAGGGAAAACGGCCTATGAGGTTCTTTCCCAATCGGTGCATTCTTACAGGACGATGAACCAGGACTCTGATATGGGCAGCTTTTATAAATTTATTATGTCAGAACGTTCCATTCATAAGGAGGCAGCCGGTATTATGGTTGCAGAGACGGAAAAAATGATTCTCACAACAAAACAGCTTTTTTATGCGATGCAGGTACAAAACGTAATGTGCTTTGAAAATATCGATATGGCAGCATTTACTTTTGCAATGACGGTGCACTCAATTATGGATTACATGGGGGACCAGAAAATGGCTGGGGTGGATGCGACGGCAGAGCAAATGCTCGATGAGTTTTTAAAGGATTTCTGTAGAATGTATGAAAAGAAATAATATATGACCAGCTTGGTTGGTTCTGTATATAAAAGATGATTATCCGATGACCGGATAACAGGTCAGGAGGGGTAATCACATGAATACAGAATGAACTGAGCTGGTTTTATTTTGGACAAAAGGAAATTCCCTTGAACGCCAATTTTTTATGTCAAACTAAACTGGAATATGGTACAATAGTTTCTGTAGCATAAAGTGGAGTGGATTTATATTGAGCGGATATGTATCCATATGGATTGGTTGTACCATTGACGAGATTATTGAGTTCATTCCAGATGATACAGAAAAAGAAGCAGAATTGAGGTCGTTTCAATGGATAATGTAACATATAGTGCGGGACTTATGTCACAGTCTTTCTGGTTTCTGGAATTCAAGAAAGTAGTTTTGATGCGGCATAAAGGGATGGCGTATGATGAGATAAAAAAGAGATGCGTGGAAGAGAATCTTTTTGGCACTGCAAAAGAATATCGTGCTTTGCGAATGGCTGGATATATCATTACACGTGTGAAATCAATGGATGAAACACTTATTGAATTGTTTATAACGTCAGACTTGGCAACACAGAAAATCATCAATCTAATTACGATTCTAAGGACCAATCAGCTGTTCTTTGAGTTCGTATATGAAGTATATAGAGAAAAAGTGATACTTGGCACAGAGATTCTCGAAGAAGCGGATGTGAATATCTTTTTTCACAAAAAAGAGACACAAAGTGATTTGATTGCCGGATGGAAGGATTCTACCAAAAAGCATCTTCGATCCTGCTATCTTAATTTTATGACAGATGCTAATCTACTTACGATAAGAGAAAAGAAAAAAATGATTACACCGCCTATTCTCGATATTGCATTGGAGAGATATTTGAAAGCGATAGATGAAGATGCAATGGTGCGGGCAATTACGGGGGTGAGTTGAATTGACATTAGAAGAAAGATTAGATAAAGCAGAAGCCCTGATGCAAAAACCATCTTTCCGGGCAAATAAGGGCCTTGGCAATGAAGTCGGTTATTATATTTTTGACTACCCTGCAGAGCAGGAACTAGTAGTGCGTGAACGTGTCGAATACATCAAAAAAAAGAATGAGGCTTCAACAGATGATTACAGAATTGTTGTTTTTGATTTATACAATATCATCATTGAGATTTTGCAGCAAAAAGGTTATTTGGAAAAATGCTATGATTTTGAAAAGAAAAAAGGATTTGACCGTATCACAAAATCCGTAGGAAATATGTTGCGTATCACAGCGAAAGACAGCCTGATTGTAAATTATATCAAAGAACATACACCGGACAAAGCAATTATACTTTTGATTGGGATCGGGAAATGTTATCCGATTCTACGGTCTCATACTGTACTGAACAATCTCCATCAGGCCATTGACAATGTACCTGTGGTGATGTTTTATCCGGGAAAATACGATGGACAGGAACTTATACTTTTTTCTGAAATAAAGGATGATAATTATTATCGTGCCTTCAAATTAGTGGATTAAGGGGGAAATTTACCAATGAAGACAGGAGAGATGTTTGCCAAACCGATTGATCGAGATATGAAAGGTGTTATAAAAGTCGGTCAGGATGATGATGCAAATATACGTCAGGAACTAGAAGAATATGTCGTTACCAGAGAGTTGCAAAAACATTTCAGGGATTTCTTTGACAGTTATAAAAATGGTATTACAGGAAATACAGACAAGATGGGTGTGTGGATATCCGGTTTCTTTGGAAGTGGTAAATCACATTTTCTGAAGATACTATCCTATCTTCTTGAAAACAAAGTGGTAGATGGAAAGCCGGCATTGGCATATTTTGAAGAGGATGCCAAGATCAAGGATAAGATGGTCCTTGCCGATATGCGTCTGGCATCGACCGTTGATACAGATGTGGTTCTGTTTAACATTGATTCCAAAGGAGAACAGAATGGGAAACAGGACAAGGATGCCATTGTATCCGTTTTTCTTAAAGTGTTTAATGAAATGCAGGGATTCTGCGGAGCAATCCCATTTTTGGCTGATTTGGAACGTAAGCTGTCGGAAGAAGGCAAATATGAGGAATTTAAAAATAGATTTGAAGAATCCTTTGGCTCTGAGTGGACGGAGGCGAGAAACGACTTTGATTTCATTCAGGATGATATAGTGGAAACCCTTACCGATATCGGTTTTATGAGCGAAGAGGCAGCACGTAACTGGTGTGAACGTTCCACTACAGAATACTCGATCAGTATTGAGCGTTTTGCAGATATGGTAAAAAAATATATTGACCGGAAAGACAATAATCACCATGTTGTATTCCTGGTTGATGAGATTGGACAGTATATCGGGGAAGATTCCAAACTCATGCTGAACCTGCAGACTGTGACGGAAGATCTGGGAACTGCCTGCAAAGGAAAGGCATGGATCATTGTGACCAGTCAGCAGGATATTGATTCTATCACAAAGACAAAAGGCAACGATTTTTCCAAGATTCAGGGACGTTTTGATACCCGGTTATCTTTGTCTTCGGCAAATGTGGATGAAGTCATCCGTGAAAGAATATTGAAAAAAACAGATTCTGCCCAGCAGACTTTGACTTTGTATTATGACGAAAAAGAAACTATTATCAAAAATCTGATTATTTTTAATGATGGGGTAGAAAAGAAACTATATACAGACCGCAATAATTTCTCTCAGGTGTACCCTTTTATCACATACCAGTTTAACCTTCTGGCAAGTGTATTGACATCCATTCGTATTCATGGCGCATCCGGCAAGCATCTGGCAGAAGGGGAACGTTCCATGTTGGCGTTGTTCAAGGAATCTGCTGTGCGTATTATGCAGAAGAATACCGGAACGATTGTGCCGTTCCATATGTTTTATGATGCACTGGAACAATTTCTGGATCATTCACACAAAGGCGTTATTTCACGGGCATTGGATAATACACTGCTGAATCCGGATCAGGCAGACGAATGCTTTGATGTCAATGTATTAAAGACATTATTCCTGATTAAATATGTGAAAGAAATCAAATCAAATTTGGAGAATTTGACCAGCCTTATGGTATCGGATATCGAGGAAGACCGGATGGCACTTTCTCAGAAAGTGGAAGATGCACTGAAACGTTTGGTACGTCAGACACTGGTACAGAAGAATGGTGAATTGTATGTATTCCTGACCGATGAAGAACAGGAAATCAACCGAGCGATTGAGTCTCAGCCGGTTGATACAGGGGAAGTGACGCTGAAGGTGGCAGAGTTGATTTTCGATGGCTTGTTTGATGAAAAAAAGTATCGCTATCCGGCGTTCAACGGAAGATACGCTTTTGGATTTAATCAGATCGTGGATGATAAACCCTATAAATCTGGGCAGAATCATGATATCACATTAAAGATTCTGACACCAAACAGTGACGAGAGAGCCGATGATCTGACGATGCGCATGTTATCTTCCCAGAGCTGCTGCGTATTAGTCGTGATGCCGGATGACCGTACTTTCCTGGATGAAATCGGATCGGCTATGAGAATTGAAAAATTCATACGTTTTGACGCTGTTAATACGGTGACAAAATATGAGCAGATTAAAGAAGCGAAGAAGATCGAAATGAGGGAACGTAACGCTGCGGCGAAGCTGTTCCTCGAAGAGTCATTAAAAGCAGCGACGATTTATGTGAACGGTGACCGGGTACAGACCAATGCAAAAGAAGTCGGTTCCCGTATCAATGATGCGATTGGGAAACTGGTGGCATCGGTGTACCATAAACTATCGTATATCGATACAGCAATGAGTGAATCAGATATCAGAAAACTGTTCCAGAATAATGGAAAACAGTTGACACTGGATGGCATGAACGTGACACCAAACAGTCTGGCTGTCCATGATGTCAATGATTATATTGCGCTAAATACATCCAGATATACGAAAACGTCTATGAAATCTCTTTTGGACAGATTTACCAAGGCACCTTATGGTTTCGTAGAAGCCGATGTTCAATGGCTGGTTGCGAAATTGTTTAAAGATGGCGAGATTGCGTTCTATGTCAACAGTGAACCTGTATCTTTGCTTTCCAGATCCGTAGATGAAATTGTGCGTTTCCTTACCCGCAAGGAGTACAATGAACGCCTGATGACAGAGAAAAAGGAAAAGGCAACAGAAAAGCAGAAAAAAGCAGTGCGTGAAGTCATGAAAGAACTGTTTGGTACTGCACCGGCTACGGACGATGATGATACCATCATGGGCAGCTTTGTCAGATATGCGGATAATTTGAAAAATGATTTGGAAAAATTGGAAATTCGCTATCAAAATCAGCCAAAATACCCAGGCAAACAAGTCATTTCACAGGGTAAGAAACTGATGAATGAGGCTGCCGGATGGAAAACAGCCAATGAATTTTTCAGTGCAGTTGATAAAAACAGAGAAGACTATCTGGATTTTGCGGAAGACTATGAACCTGTGAAAAAATTCTTTACAGGAGAACAGCTTACCATCTTTGACCGGGCAATCCGTCTGATGGCAATTTATGATGAAAGCCGTACTTTTATCGTGGATGAGACGATTGAATCTGCAGTGGAACAGATTAAGGGCATTATGAAGAAAGCGGCTCCTTATGGAGAAATCTTCCAACTTCCGGGATTGCTGGATGGTTACATCAATGCATACAGCAGTCTTTTAAACGAGATGGAAGAACCGGTGATAGCAGCTATCGACGATGCCAGAACCAGGGTACTCCAGGAACTTGACCAGAAGTATTGCAAAGAGAAACTTCGTAAGCGTTATGTAGACAGGTTTACTGAATTACATGAGAAGGCAGCCAGTTGTAACAATGTAGCAACGCTGCAAAACATCAAGGTGGAAGCGGATGCACTGAAGGTGAGATGCTTAAATGAGATTGCTGCAGAAGAAAATCGAATCCTTGCGGCAAAAGCGGCTGAGGAAAAAAGACAGCAGTCACAGCAGGAAAAAAATCAGCTACAGATGATGGGAGAAGAATACAACTATAACACAGAGAACAACACAGAATCTGTGATGCCGAAACCTAAAAAGCAAAAAACAATCAGCATCCGAACCATCAATACAGAACGGACATGGCAGCTGGAAACAACAGATGATGTGAAAAAGTATGTTGCTGAACTGGAGAAAAAACTAATGGCACAGCTTCAGGAAGATACGGTTGTTCATATAGAGTTTTAAACATGACCAGCTAAAAGGCAACAAGGAAGGCAGGAGGACTCAAATGCAGATATCGAAAGTTGTAATTAAAAATTTTAGAGGGATAGAGCATAAAGAGATTTTATTCAGACCGGGTTTTAATATTATAAAAGGGATTAATGGTACAGGAAAAACTTCAATATTGGAAGCTGTGGCTGTTGGTTTAGGTGGTTTTATTGCAGGAATACCGGAAGTAGCGACAAGGCATTTTTCATCAGATGAGGTAAGAACGGTCTATGAAAGAGTAGGCGAAGGTTCTATGGGAAAATCCTATAGGATGCCATTGGAAGTATCTATTACAGCAACATTGGCCGGAGAGGAATACACTTGGACACGCAGTAAAAGTAGTATAAAGGCATCAAGAAGTACAACACAGCCAAGAGATATTTGTAAAAAAGCAGAAGAGATGGCAGGGGATAATAAAATAGAACTGCCATTATTGGCATATCTTGGTGCAGGACGCGTGTGGTCGCAGAAACGGGAAAAAACGGAGAATGTATTTCGTAAACAGTATTTTAGAACTGTGGGTTACACAGATGCACTGTATGATGCATCTAATATAAAATTACTTCTTAACTGGTGTGTGAAAATGGAGCAGATTGCATGGCAAAAGGAAAGCAAAATCGCAGAATATGAAGCGGTAAAGTCGGCTGTTTCCAAATTTATGGACATCATGGAGGATACCAATAACCATGAAGTGTTTTATGACAGACAGGAAGAACAGCTCATGTATCGTATTGATGAAATGGCACACCCAATTGCACAATTAAGTGCCGGATATCAGTCTTTGATTTGGACTGCTTTTGATATTGCATATAGAATGGCTGTATTAAATCCAGATAAGAGGGAACACATTGCCGAAACCAGTGGAATAGTATTAATTGATGAGATTGATATGCATTTGCATCCAAAATGGCAATGGAATGTTGTATCTGCATTGAGAGAAACATTTCCAAATATTCAGTTTATCGTGGCTACACACGCACCAATTCTTTTTGCTTCATCGGATGATTTGTGGCTGATTGATATTGAAGAAGATGAGGTTCAGTATTCCGATTCCAGACGAGGCTATGATGCGAATGCGATTTTAGAAAGCTATATGGGTGTAAAGTCTATAAATGCGGAAACGGATAAGTTAATTCATTCGATTTATGTTGCAATCAATAAAAAACAGTATGAGGAAGCCGGGGATAGAATTCATCAACTAGAAGAAATTACAAGCGAAATCTATCCGGAAGTCATTACAGCACAAATGGAACTGGCAAGGAGGCGCAAAGGATGATTCATATTCAAAAAGGCAGAGAACCTCAGTGGTTGAAGGATTATAAAGAAAAAAATCCACAGTCAGATTACGATACAGAAAGTTTCCAGCCTTTTCATTCAAAACTGCGAGAGAAACTGGTAGAAGAACAGAATTCATTATGTGCCTACTGCTGTAAAAGAATTCATCCTGAGACATCCCACAACGAACATATTGAACCGAGACATCCAAAGAATCGAACGAGTCGTAAAACCTTGGATTACAGTAATATCGTAGCATCCTGTAATCAGAAAAAAACTTGTGGAAGTAAGAAAGGAAATGAATATGATGAGAGTAAATTTGTCTCACCATTGCAACCAGAGTGTGAAAAAGTTTTTTCTTACTATCCGGATGGTATAATAGACGGTGATGATTATACAATTTCTCTTTTAAATTTGAACGATTCAGAATTGCGTGGGGCAAGAAGAGCGGTTTACAAATCACTGATGAAAATGGATTATGAAACAATAAAACTTGTGTATTGTCAGCCGGAACAGGAAGAATTGCCACCATTTTATAATGTGATTCAATGGTACTTGAGTACAGTAGAGGAAGGATAAAACGCAATGAATAAGACGGCCATTAAAAATTTTGCAGTATGGGCAAGAAACAAACTGATTGCAGATATTACATACACAGCCGGACTGCTTGGCATAAACGGAGAGGGTATCTTAGATCCTTTGCCGCAGTCTTCCGGAGATTTGCAATTCTTTGATATTGGGACAAAAGAATATGCAAAGGTGGAAGGGAAAAAAGCCATCAGGCAGAGAGAGGCATTTGTAAAAGCGATAAGAGCAAAGGAGCAGGAGAGTGATTATAAAACTGCTTTTACGGCAGTTGTTGAAGGAATTGCATATACCTGGTTTAATCGCCTGATTGCTATCCGGTTTATGGAAGTGAATGAGTATCTTCCATCTAGAGTGCGTGTGCTTTCTTCTGAAAATCCGGCAAAGCTTGAACCGGATTTTGTCACAACACCTTTTGATACGGATTTGGAGTTCACTGAGAAAGAACAGAATCTGGTTTTACAACTGAAGGATGAGAACAGGCTGGATGAATTGTTTCGCATCCTTTTTATTAAGCAGTGTAATAAGCTACATGAGATTTTACCGGAATTGTTTGAGGAAACAGATGATTATACGGAAATGCTGTTGACTATATCCTTTACAGATAAAGATGGTGTTGTCTATCATCTGGTACATGATATTGCTGAGGATGATTTTAATGTGGAAAAGGGTGGACAGGTGGAAATCATCGGCTGGCTGTACCAGTATTATAATACAGAACCAAAGAATGAGACCTTTGCGTTACTTAAAAAGAAGGTAAAAATCACAAAAGAGCGGATTCCAGCGGCAACACAGCTTTTTACACCAGATTGGATTGTACGCTATATGGTGGAAAATTCTCTGGGAAGATTGTGGCTGGAAGGTCATCCAAATGAGAATTTGAAATCACAGTGGAAGTATTATCTGGATGAGGCTGAGCAGGAAGCAGAAGTGGAAGCTGAACTGGAAAAAATCCGGGAAGAATATAAGACAATCAATCCGACGGATATCAAGGTCATTGATCCATGTATGGGAAGTGGTCACATATTGGTGTACGCTTTTGATGTGCTGATGCAGATTTATGAAGTGGCAGGATATACGCAGCGGGAAGCGGCTAAAAGTATTTTGGAAAATAATCTGTATGGTCTGGATATTGATGATCGGGCATTCCAGATGGCTTATTTTGCTGTGATGATGAAGGCAAGACAGTACAATCGCCGGATATTAAATGGAGAAACAGTGTGTCATGTGTATTCTATTCAGGAGAGTAATGGTGTTAATCGGAATCATCTGAAGTTTCTTGGTGCAGGGATGAATGAACAGGAAAGAAAGAGTGCACTGGAGCAATTGACGGGATTGTTAGATACATTTGTGGATGCAAAGGAATATGGTTCTATTTTGAATGTGGAGGAGTATAATTATGAGTTGTTGCGACGGTTTGTCAGTCAGAGCAGTGAAGGCGAACAGATGTCTATGGAATCCTTTGGGCTAGAGGATACCAAGGCACATGTGCTACTGCTGATTGAAATTGGACAAGTGATGGCGCAGAAGTACAATACCTGCGTAACAAATCCGCCGTATATGGGAAATGGTAGTATGGGAGATAAACTTCTGCAATTTGCTAAGCAACATTTTGTTGATAGCAAAACAGATATGTTTTCAATGTTTATTGAAAAATGCAGTATTATGGCGAAACCAAACGGATTCTATGCCATGATTACGCAGCCATCTTTTCTGTATTTACTTTCATTTGAAAAGCTTAGAAGAAGGGTTACTGAAACTGCCACAATCATTACTCTCTTGGATATGGGGCGAGGAATATTTGGAATTGATTTTGGTTCCACATCATTTGTTATTAGAAAGCAAAAGAGTATTGGTTATCGCGGTGGATATTTCAAACTCTACAATAGAATTTTTCAATATATTGCACCAAGCGATATCGCACAATTGTACTGGGAGTAGTAAAATAATGAAGACTGTAGATTTGACTTTTCTGGGTATGATACAGATTCTGGTATAAAGACAAATAAGAGCAGTAATGGTACAAGGCTGTATTATACATTTAACCAAATGAACTTTGAAAAAGTTCCGCACACTCCGTTTGCGTATTGGGTTAAAGATACTTTAGCGGATCATTTTGAACATAGCCCTAATGTATCAACTGTTGCAGACATAAAACATGGTATGAGTACAGGGAATAATGATGCAGTTTTGCGTGCATGGATGGAAGTTCGGTATGAAAAGATTTGTTTTCATGCGGACAGCCATGATTCATTTAATAAATCAAACGCAAAGTATGTACCATATAACAAGGGAGGCGACTTCCGTAAGTGGTACGGAAATCAATGGTATGTAATCAGTTATGATGAGAAAAGTAATGAATTGATGGATTCGTTTAGTGGACACAGACATGATAATAAGGTCTTCTATTTTCGCGAAGGATTCACATGGTCAACAGTAAGTGCAGGAAACATTTCGCTTAGATATACCCCTAAAGGTTATATTTTTGACAGTAAAGGTTCAATGGGTTTTACTGAACACCAATCTACATTGTTGTATTGTATGGCACTAATTAACTCTAATGTGTGTACAGAATGCTTGAAAATACTCTCTCCGACGATTGATTTTAACGCTGGCTCATTGAGAAAAATACCATATGTAGAAGAAAATACAAGTCATGTAGTAGAAGTAACAAGGAAATTAATAGATCTGTCTAAAGAAGATTGGGATTCTTTCGAAACTTCATGGGATTTTAAAACTCATCCGTTAGTACGAGGTGATTCTGTTGCAGATGCCTATACTCGATGGAATGTTGAATGCATGGCACGATTCAACCAACTCAAAGCTAACGAGGAAGAACTTAACCGTATTTTCATTGACATTTATGTCTTGCAGGACGAACTAACTCCGGAAGTGGAAGACAAGGATGTGACTGTTCGCAAGGCTGACCTCGGCCGTGATATCCGTAGCTTGCTTTCCTATGCAGTTGGCTGTATGTTTGGCCGCTACTCATTGGATGTTCCTGGTCTTGCATACGCTGGTGATGTATGGGACAGTAGCAAGTATAGTACATTTATTCCTGACAAAGATAATTGCATCCCGATTACAGACGAAGAATATTTTGAAGATGACATCGTTGGCCTGTTCTGTGCATGGCTGAAAAAGGTCTATGGAGAAGACACTTTGGAGGAAAATCTTGATTTTATAGCTAAAGCATTGGGAAATAAAGGCAATACCAGCCGAGAAGTGATTCGCAATTATTTCCTGAACGATTTTTTCAAGGATCATTGCAAGACATATTCGGTGACCGGCTCCGGTAAACGGCCTATTTACTGGCTGTTTGATTCAGGCAAACAGAATGGATTTAAAGCTCTTGTCTACATGCACCGCTGGAATGCAGACACAGTTGGAAATGTGCGTGTAGAATATCTGCATCGGATTCAACGTGTTTATGAGAGTGAAATTACACGAATGCAGGAAGTCGTTGGTAACAGCAAGGATAGCCGTGAAATTGCTACTTCCAATAAACGAAAAGAAAAATTACAAAAGCAACTGAAGGAGACAAAAGACTATGATGCTCAACTGGCCCATATAGCCCTTGCACGTATTGCCATAGATTTGGATGATGGCGTGAAGTTGAATTATCAGAAAGTTCAGACAGCACCAGATGGTAAAGTAATGAAGATTCTTGCAAAGATATAGGAGCATTATATGAACGAAGATGAAATGAAAAAAGGAAATAAACAGTTTTGTGATAGTCCGGTTGGTAAACCTATATCAGTTGGAAATGCATTAGAGAATTTAAGGTTTGTTCGGGAGAGTAAAAATTCAGCTAAGCAATATGGGTGGGTGTACCATTGTACAACAGCATCAGCGTTGTTAAGTATTCTTAAAAACAGAGAGTTTTGGCTCTCTAATTTGCAACTTGTCAATGATAAAGAAGAGGGTAAGCGAATTGACGTACCAGAATATGAAAAATCATATTATGTTGGATGCTTTACATATGATTCTAATATTCCCAAAGAACATTGGTTAGAATATGGAAGTATAAAAGACGGGGTATTGATTGCAATTAGACAAGAATGGTTCTTCGAAAATGCAATGTTTATGTCGAGTTGCAATGTAAAATGTAAAGAAAAACTCTTTAAGGTGTTCGAGAATTATAACGCAGCCTTGCAACATATAATACTTATGCAAAATAAAGGATATATAGTGAATCCCTTTTATATTCGAAACTTTGGATTTTATAAAGTTGTATACGATGATAAATTAAAAAAAGATATTGAAGGGGAAGCGTTTATTGAAATGGATGGAATGCAGATTTCAGGTCGTACTTTAACACCATCTGTAGCAGGAATAATTAAATCAAAACAAGGGGTTTGTCGTCGAAATGGACAGGAATCATATGAAAAAGATTGGACAACTGAAAAGGAAATTCGTCTGAAAATTGAAATACAACAGTTTGATAATACATTGAATGGATATGAAATTCATGATCAGCTGATAATCAAGGATGTTTATCCTCCTAAAATTGCTGTAAAAGTGACTGAAGAAGCTTTTAAAAATATAATTTTACGTTTTAGTCCAGAGTTTCAGGATAAAGATGATTTTTTAGAAAAAGTGAAAAAGTTAATGCCTAAAAGTAAAATAGAAGTATTGCCTAGTGACACATTTTGAAAAAATGATATTAGCCATTCGGGGTATATAAACACGATTATGTAAAAGAACAATGATTCATAATACACTAACAAAGGAACTGTAGGTGGAATATGTCAGAATTGAACCTAAAACAAATTATAGATAAATTAAATATGGAATTTACTGGCGAAGTTCGCAAACTGGTTTTCTGGTATGATGCAAACGCAGAATTTTCCGAAGATATAGATAATCTTGAATTAATAAATGCGAAAATACTGCATTTGGAGTCGGATAACCAATTTTACACAAAGTATTTTCTGGAGTGCGTGGATACCACGACAAATTACTTGATCTATGCACCGTTTGCAAAACCTGCTGTTAGAGAAAATCATCTGGCAGATACAATTAAGTATTCAAAAGAGTTTTTTGCAGACAGGGCTTCTCTGTTGACATTGGATTTGGGGATTGATGAACGGTACAAACCCGTGCTGCAGCATTATATCAAATTCTTTGGTGAGAAGAAGCGGACGCAGGCATTTTATGATCTGGAATTGGAAACATTTAATCGCAATACAATAGAGATTGCATTGATGAGTGTCCTGTGTAAATGTAAAACACCTTCTTATGAGGAAGTGCTGCGTATTGTACTTACGAATGCCGGATTTGAGGAAAATCCATATTTGGATGACTTTAAGCGGTTTGACCTCTTGGATGCATTTTGGCGTCATGCGTCGGATGTGTTTGGGTATCATGATGAAAAGCCCACACTTGAGAAAATGGCTATGACAATGTTTGCTACTTATGCAGCAAAAGAGATAGAGGCTGATATTCCGGCAGCATGGAAACCATTTATCAGTTTTAAGTCAGGAAATATTATAGCATTTTTGGATAATCTGATGAACAGTTACATATATGGGGAACGGTTCGATGAGATATCAGATATGGTTTCCAGCAGTTTGAAAGTGGCACAGGAATTTGCAAAATTACCTTTAGAATCTTATGTTGCTTGCGATATTTTTTCCTGCGTGGATGAGCAGTTGATTCATTGGATGACAGAACGTCTGGAGCTGGAAGATGTATCTGCAAAATTGGGCGGACAGAGTATTTTGGAATTGATTCAGTTTAGAAGTAAAACACATTTTGGAAGAAAGCGCATATTAGAATATCATGCTCTAGAGAATGCATGGCATTTGGTTTCGGGCAGCCGTTATGAATCTTCGCACAGTTTGCGGGAGTTAGTGAAACAATACACAGGCTCATTGTATCAGATGGATCAGTGGTATAGACTTTTTTATCTGTATTTGGATCAGATGGAAGATGCAAACGGGTTTGAGCAACTGAAGGAATTGGTGGAGAACATTTATACCAATGATTATCTTGCTAAGATTTCTGCAAATTGGAATGAATATTTTGTACCGGAATGTAATGATATGTCTATGCTCGATCAGTCAGACTTTTATAGGAGAAAGATATCTGGAAATTCGGATCAGGTTGTTGTTATTATATCAGATGCATTCCGGTATGAAGTTGGAATGTCATTGCTAGAGAATTTGAAAGCTGAGAATAAGTGTAAAGAAATGACGATGCAACCGATGCTCAGCACATTACCATCTATTACGGAGTATGGTATGGCAGCATTGCTTCCCCATAAGGAACTGGAATTAACCAAAGATTATGAGGTTCTTGTGGATGGACAGAAAACGGATACATTGCAAAAACGTCAAACATTGCTCCAATCCTATAAAGAACACAGTAAATGCTTTCAGTATGATGCTATCTGGAATCTGCCGGTGCAGGAATTGAAAACCATGTTTGCATGGCAGGATGTGGTTTATATTTACCATAATCAGATTGATGCCAGGGGGGATAAACTCAATACTGAAAACGAGGTGTTCAAGTCCTGTGAGGAGGCTGTTTCAGAGATAACAAAGCTGATTCAGAGACTTACCAGCGCAAATAAAAGTCATTTTATTGTCACTGCGGATCATGGATTTTTGTATAAGAGAAACAAATTGACGGAGAGTGATAAAATCGGTACTTCTGGTTCGGGAACAGTGACTGCACGTCGCTATCTGCTTTCTGGAGATGAAATATCTATGGAGGGTGTGGTGTCCATACCTGTCAATCAGACCTTCCACAACGGAGATGAGCGTTTTGTTACCTGCCCGGTGGGTGTGGAAGTGTTTAAAGCGTCAAGCTATGGAATGAACTATGTTCACGGGGGCTGCTCACCGCAGGAAATGATTGTTCCGGTGTTGGATGTGAAAACAGAAAGAGGCTATAAAGAAACAACCAATGCGCAGATAGCCCTTGTAAGTTTGACGACAAAGATTACAAACCTGATTACATCTCTTGATTTTGTCCAGACTGAAGCTGTCAGTGATGTGGTAAAGGAAACTGTTTACCGAATCTATTTCGTGGGTGAGAACGGAGAAAAGATTTCAAATGAGCATTTGTACACTGCAGATAAGAAAGAAACGGAAACAGTTAAGAGAATGTTCCGACTGCGGTTTTCATTTAAGAACCGGAAATACAGTAAAGCACAGAAATACTATCTGGTAGCGTATGAGGATAGCAGTAATCTGGAAGTCATGCGGCATGAAGTGATGATGGATATTGCATTTGCGGATGATTTTGGGTTTTGATTTATAAACAAAGTGTCTTGTGTCGGCAGATAGGAGTGAAAGTACATGGATGAGTTTAAAGAGGCAGATGATAGCCGCAAAGTGATTAAAGATAAATTGCGCCAGTATTTTGATGGAAAAATAGTCCGCAAGGATTTGACGAAGCATATCAAGGAAGGGGCCAACGTTCCAGTATATGTACTGGAATTTCTCCTGGGACAATATTGCAGTTCAGATGATGAGGATGTTATTGAAGAAGGTGTCAATAATGTAAAACGGATTCTGGCAGACAATTTTGTCCGTCCAGATGAAGCGCAGAAGGTGCTCTCCATCCTGCGTGAACGTGGCAGCTATACAGTAATTGATAAAATCACTGTGCATTTGAATATTAAGGAAGACCGTTATGAAGCAGAGTTTTCTAATTTGGGAATAAAGAATATTCCGATTCACCCGGATTATGCTTCTAAATATGACCGGCTTCTTTGCGGTGGTATCTGGTGCATTTTACAGTTAGATTATGAGTTCATAGAGGAAGATAAGAAAAATACAACACCGATTCGCATACGGAAGCTGACACCTATTCAGATGCCGCATATTGATATGGATGAATTAAAAAGTGGAAGAAAGGCATTTACCAGAGAAGAGTGGGTAAATGTTTTAATCAGATCCACCGGCATGGAACCGGAAAAACTTTCGGAACGGGTGAAATGGCTGCTTCTGGCACGTATGATCCCGCTGGTAGAGAATAATTTCAATCTCTGTGAACTGGGACTGAGAAGTACCGGAAAATCCCATATTTACAAGGAAATATCACCAAACAGTATTCTGGTATCTGGTGGGCAGACGACAGTTGCGAACCTCTTTTACAACATGGCAAGTAAGACAGTCGGTCTTGTTGGTATGTGGGATGTGGTTGCGTTTGATGAGGTCGCAGGAATTACATTTAAAGACAAAGATGGCGTGCAGATTATGAAAGACTATATGGCTTCCGGGTCATTTGCGCGAGGACGTGAAGAAAAAGCGGCATCGGCATCTATGGTTTTTGTAGGAAACATTAATCAGAGTGTGGATGTATTACTAAAGACTTCTCACCTGTTTGAACCTTTCCCGACTGCAATGGCTTATGATACAGCATTTCTTGATCGTATGCATTGCTATATTCCTGGATGGGAGATACCCAAATACAGACCGGATTTCTTTACGGATGATTATGGCTTTATTACAGATTATCTGTCAGAATTTATGCGTGAAATGCGAAAAGAATCCTATAGTGATGCATTCGATAAGTACTTTCGGCTTGGAAGCAATTTAAATCAAAGAGATACCATTGCAGTAAGAAAAATGGTTTCCGGATTTGTTAAGCTGATTTATCCAGATGGAGAGTTCTCAAAAGAAGATATTCAGGAGATACTATCTATTTCCCTGGAATTACGGCGAAGGGTAAAAGAACAATTAAAGAAAATCGGCGGCATGGAATTTTATGATGTGAATTTTTCATACATAGATATTGAGGGCTTTGAGGAAAACTATGTTTCTGTTCCGGAAACAGGCGGCGGTAAATTGATTCCGGAAGGAATGAGCAATCCGGGGAATATTTATACGATATCACGGGGGAAGTCCGGCATGGTTGGCGTATACCGGCTTGAGACACAGGTACTGCCTGGTAATGGAAAATTTGAACGTACAGGTATCGGTACTGACAGAGATGCGAAAGAAGCCACGAATACAGCATTCAACTACTTAAAAGCCAATGGGAATTCCATTTCCGGTTCAATCAGTACGACTACAAAGGATTATATTATAAACTATCAGGATCTGAATGGCTTGGGGATTACCAGCAGACTGGCACTTCCGACATTGATTGCACTTTCTTCAGCAGCTCTCGGAAAGCCTGCACTCAGCTGTCTGGCTGTATTGGGTGAGATTACAATCAGTGGAACACTTATGAAGGTCGAAGAATTGGCAAACGTTCTACAGGTTTGTCTGGATAGTGGAGCAAAGAAAGTATTGTTACCAATTACATCGGCTGTGGATATCGGTTCGGTACCGTCGGAGCTGGTCGGAGCGTTCAGTTTGATTTTTTATTCGACACCACAGGAGGCTGTATTTAAGGCACTTGGTGTGGAATAAGCAATATGGGAAAAGGCAAGAGATGACTTTTTTTGATAAGGAAGGTAGTAAATGAAACCAAGAACTGAAAAGAGCATGGAACTCTATGATTTCATGCTGCGAAGAGGCTACCCGGAACCATTTTGTGATCAGGTGACAAAAAATCTGAATACGGATTGGACTGCGGGACGAATGATGGGATACTTGTCCCATTATAAGAGACTTCCGATGGAAGAAGTGGCAGATGAAATGCTTGCCATATTAAGCGACAGGAATCGAATCATGAAGAAGAAAGAAATGGAAAGCATCAACGCAAAATGGAATGAATATCTAAACAGTGACCGGGAGGACTAACAAGATGAACATACAGAATTTTGGAACAAAGAAGAGCAATAGTTTTTACGGGCACGAAGAAGCTGGTAAAGTTAAAGCAAAGAATCATATTTATCCAGGAATAGAGACACCTTGTGACTTGTATGATACTTTATCTGGAATCTGGTGTAAATCCACTTGTGCACCCCGTATGAGGGAGGAATGGACACCGGAAAATAAAACACTTGGACAATGCTCCATTACAGCATTTCTTGCACAAGATATTTTTGGCGGAGAGGTATATGGCATGACCACAAAAAGTGGCGGAATCCATTGCTACAATGTTGTGGATGGAATTACCTTTGATCTGACATCGGAGCAGTTTGGAGAGGATGCAAAAAATCTTGTATATTGCGATAATCCGGTACAGGACAGAGAGTCAGACTATCATTTTGGAAAGACCGAGAAAAAAGAAAGATATGAATATCTGAAAAATAGGTTGCAATATGTGTAACACATGTGATATATATTTTGAGACAGAGAATAATGAAAATTGCTTACATTGAAAGGAGTATTTGTACTATGAGAAAAAATTTTGGATCGAAACCATGGACTTACCCACAGACCGTATTTATTATTGCAACCTATGATGAAAAAGGTATCGCAGATGCGATGAATGCAGCATGGTGTGGAATCAGCGACACCAATCAGATTAGTATGTGCCTGAGTAAAGGACATAAGACAGTGAAAAATATTCTGGCGAAGAAAGAATTTACAATCAGTATGGCAACGGCGAAATATGTGGCAGAGTGTGATTATGTAGGAATCATTTCCGGTAACAATGTGCCGGATAAGTTATCAAAGTGTGGATTCCATACAACAAAGGCTGAAATGGTAGATGCACCTCTGATTGACGAATTGCCGATGGCGATTGAATGCCGCCTGCAGTCCTATGATGAAAACACTGGTCTTATGCTGGCAGAGATTATCAACGTTTGTGCTGACGAAAGCATTTTGACTGATGGAAACATTGATCCGGCAAAACTTGAGCCGATTACATTTGATGGTGTGAACAATACCTATATCAAATTAGGTGATGTGGTAGGCAACGCATTTTCAGATGGGAAAAAATTTAAATAAGATGCATGAATTTGATATGGAAACTTCTTATGGCACAATCCATGTTTATAAAAAGGGGACGGGAAACAAAAAACTGATTTTGTTACATGGAAGCGGTTGTGATAATGCAATGCTCTCATGGTTCGAAGTTATGGAAGCATTCAATGATGAATACACAATTTATGCACCAGATCTGCTGGGGTATGGGAAAAGTGATAAACCTGCAGATTTATTTGGTGATAAGTTTTACAAAATACATATTCAATCAATCAGGCAGCTTACGAAACAATTGGGTTTAAATAGCTTTATTTTGGCAGGATTATCGATGGGTGGTGCCATTGCAATAGGATATGCATTAAGCTACCCTATGCAAGTTGAGATGCTTATTCCTGTTGATTCATGGGGAATCTCGCCAAAACTCCCCTTCCATCGTTTTTCATATTGGTTTATCAATCATACTAATTTGACAATTACTCAATATAAATGGGTGGCAAATCATAAATGGATGGCAAAGTGGTTAATAGGGTATTCCTTAATTGGTGACAAAAGAAAAATAACGGATCAAATGGTGAATGCAGTTTGGCAAGCATGTAAAGTCGATAACGCAGGTAAATCTATGCAAGATTATCAAAGAAGTTCCTGTGATAAAAATGGAGCTATTCCATTTTATAAAAATCAATTAAACAAACTAGCTATGCCTGTCGTTTTCGTTAATGGAGAAAGGGATAGTTTGGTGCCAGTTAAACATTTGGCAGGAATGAAAGAGGCACTGCCGACTGCTAAGGTCTACATACTCAAGGGATGTAAACATTGGTCTGTAAAGGAAAAACCAAAAGAATTTTTTGATATTGTGCAAAGCAATAGCTATATTTTATCGAATAATTGAAATTCCAGATAGGATTACCATTTGAAATAGTTTATAAAATGCAACGTGAGGACAGTTATAGCGAAAAAAAGTTATAGCTGTTCTTTTTTTGTTGAGGAAAATAAAAATAGATATTGACAAGTTACCATTCGGTCACTATAATAAAGTTACCGAGCGGTAACATAAAGGAAAGGAAGGATAAGAATTGGATAAAGAAGTAGGTACCAAAGAACGTATTTTACAGGAAGCATTAAAGCTTTTTGCACAGAATGGCTATATGGCAACATCAATGAGTGATATCGCAAAGAAACTTGATATTACAAAAGCTGCATTATACAAACATTATGTGAGTAAACAGGAAATTTTTGATTGCATTGTAAAGAGAATGAATCAAATGGATCAGGAAAGAGTAAAACAGTATCAAATGCCGGAAGGAACATTTCTCAAAATCGCAGAAGAATATAAGATTACTCCACTTGATAAAATTAAGATTTTTACAGAGGTGCAATTTAGACATTGGACAGAGGAGGATTTTTCACGGGATTTTAGAAAAATGTTGACATTGGAACAATATCGAAGCCAGGAAATGGCTGATCTGTATCAGAACTATCTTGCAAAAGGCCCTATAGACTATATGACAGATTTATTTGCTGAGATGATTAAGGATAAGGAAGATAGTTTCAGGAAATCAAGGCAGATAGCACTAGATTTTTATGGTCCCATTTTTTTATTGATGAGTATGTATGATAATGCAGATGACAAAGAAGAAATATTTTCTTCACTTAACGAACATATTGAAAGATTTGCAAGAACTGAGCATCTTGTATAAATGGAATATCTTTAAGGAGAAATTTATTATGATGAAAGCAATTGTTTATACTTCTAATGCTGGAAGTACAGCTGAATATGCACAGTTATTGAGTAGGGAAATTTTGTTGCCATATTACGATTTGGATGCAGCGAAAAAGAAACTGAAACCTGGAGATGAGATTATTTATTTTGGATGGATTCTGGCCAGTGAGATAAAAGGATATAAAGAAGCACAAAAACGGTATAAAGTGAGTGCAGTCTGTGCAGTTGGAATGGGAGAAACAGGAAGCCAGATTGATGAAGTTAGAAAAAAGAATCATGTGCCAGAGTCGGTTCCGGTTTTTACACTTCAGGGACAATTTGACCTTACAAAATTAAAAGGCCTGTATAAAATAATGATGTCAATGATGGTTAAAACAGCAGGGAAAGCACTGAGCGAGAAAGTGGACCGCACACCAGAGGAAGATGTTATGTTGGAAATGATGCAGCATGGAGGAAATCATG